>JANYBF010000164.1 GCA_025360895.1 Verrucomicrobiota bacterium | reverse complement strand
CGAAGGGGCAATGGTCGCCAGCATCGTCCCGGATCAAACGAATTCCGACCGTAGCCACCGACGTGAGGAGGCGGAATCAGCAGCCGAGAATCCGCCTCCTCACGTCGGCGGCTACCTAGCGCGCGTGACGGCCCTGCGACTCGGACGCTATCGGCGGCCGTTCGACGCGGCGCGCGAAGTGGATTGGATCGCGGCGGCGGTGGATCTGGCGCGAGTGAACGCGATTTTCAGCGGCGCGAAAGGCTGGCCAGTTCTGGAGGAACATTTTCAATCGGTCGTCAACGAACTCTCCACCCGTGCAGGCAGAACCCTTGCGCATCACACTTACAAACAAGACTGCGGCGAATTTGGCACCGCTTCGGCGTTTGGATTCGCCGCCGCCGTTGAGTGGGTCCGCGCAAACCAACAGGTCGCCATGCTCTACACACTTTCTCCGCGCGGCGGCAAAGCGATCTGCTGCATCGAGCCATGAGCCGCTACCGGATCTGCGCCATCGTTGCCGCACTGCTCTGCGCGCTGGCTGTCGCACTGGGCAAGCCCGCGCTCTGCTGGGCGATCATTGCGGGACTGACGATCGTGGTGGGCCTCGGCGTGGCCTTTCCGCAGATGAGCTTCTTCGGGCCCTTTATTTGCCAGGGACAAAACGCCCGGCGGCAGATCGCGCTGACATTCGACGACGGCCCGGATGCGCGTTCCACTCCGGCGCTGCTCGATTTGCTCCACCACGAAGCTGTGCCGGCGGCGTTCTTCTGCATCGGCAAACGCGTGGTCGCCGAACGTGAACTCACCACCCGTATCAGCCGTGAGGGCCATCTGCCGGGCAACCACACTTTCAATCACAGCAACCTGACGAACTTTTTTGGCCCGGGCCGTCTGCGCGACGAACTGCAAACCACGCAGGCTGCGGTTGCCGCCGTCGCCGGCACCGCCCCCGCGTTTTTCCGCCCACCGATGGGGCTTTCCAACCCGTTCACCTTTTACGTGGCGAAGAAACTGGGTCTAAAAGTCGTCGGCTGGACAATTCGCAGTCTCGACACGCGCATCACCGAGCCGGAGCGCGTGGTCCAGCGCGTCGTTGCGCGCCTGGCGCCCGGCGCGGTCATTCTGCTCCACGACGGCAACATTCCCGCCGAGCGCCTGGTGCGGACGGTAAAATCACTTCTAGCCAAACTGCGGGAACAAGGTTACGAAGTTGTTCGCTTGGACAAGTTATTGGCATGAAGCATTGGTTGATCATCATCGGGCTGCTGCTCGCAATCACGGTTCGCGCCGCTGAAGGCGATGCCACCTTGCAACCCGTCGCCAACCCGCGACCGATCCTCGATGACCTTCAAGGCAAGATGAGGTCACTGACATCGGTCTATTTTGAATTCACCCAGGAACGGCAATTGAAATTGTTTACCGAACCGCTGAAGAGCGAAGGCGTCATGTTGATTGACCAGCCCGATCAAATCCGTTGGGAAACCACCGCGCCGCATCAATCCATTCTGCTCGGCAACCGGAAATCCGTTGCGCAGTTTGAACGGACTGATGGCGAATGGAAAAAACTGAAGCTCGGCTTTCCGCAAATGCTCCGGCGCGTGATGGACCAGATGTCGCTCATGCATCAGGGCAAACTCGACACACTCACCAACGACTTCACGATTTCCGTATCCACCGGCAGCGTGGTCGTGGTGACCATGGTCCCAAAGGATAAGGACGTACGCTCGATGCTGGCTTCGCTTGAAATCCGAATGCAACCGGACTTTTCGACGACCCGCGAAGTCGTGATGCACGAACCGGGCGGCGACTTGACGCGAATCATTTTCAGTCGGGAAAAGCGGAACGTAAAATTTCCACTGGCGGCCTTTGACCAGACCAAACCGCTGGATATTCAAGACATCAAGAAATCCGTCGGCGAGGGACAATAACATGAGCCTCACCGCACACCGCGAGGTTTTGGATTGCGGCGGCCCTCCGCCGCTTTCACATCGCGGGTTTGAGGTGGAAAAACGGCGGAGGGCCGCCGCAGTCCAAGACGCTAGCGCGTTAGCCTTGCTCCTTTCTTTCGCGATGATTTTGCTGCTCGCTGGCTGTGCCACACCGACACGCACACAAATCCAGCATCCGACAAGTCCCTTCCCCACCGATGCACTCATCACGCAGCGCGGTGTTCTGACAGTGTTGGGACGACAATACACCTTGAACGGCTATCTCGCTTCCAGTTCGACCAACGGCAAACGCCTGATCATCACCGAGAATTTCGGCAGCGTCCTTGCCGATGTGCTCGTGAAACCGGATGGCACGGTGCATGTCATGCGTTCGAGCCGGGCCATGAAGCCAAAGTGGATTCGCCACTACATCGCCGCTGATGTGGAATGTATCTTCGGCACCACCTCAAAGCCGGATTGTCCCGGGCAAATGCTCACGCCCACTCATTTCCTGGTCGAACGCCGCTGGTACAAACTCGATTTACAGATTGTCGAAACCAAGCCCGGCCCACAGTCGCCGGACTTGTTTGATGAATCCAAGGCGGAGAAACCATGAGGCCACGCGCGGACATCTTGGTAGCGGTTGTCGCGCCGCGACAACCAGCGACGCGTGGAGCGGCGCAACACCCTTCGCAGATGATTCACCACGCGCCATTCGTCCCGCCCGCTTTGCGCGGGCGGGGTCGCCGCCGCGCGACGACTGCTACCAGCTCCGAATCGCCATGACGATGCATGAATCCAT
>JANYBF010000134.1 GCA_025360895.1 Verrucomicrobiota bacterium | reverse complement strand
TGCCCACAGGGCAAAATTCCCAGCGCGAACGGCTGCGCCGCTACCTGCGCGCCAAAGGCTTCGGTTCAGCCGGCCGATTATCTGGGGCAACAGGCGTGGCGGCGGCGGGTGGAAGTGCTCCAGGCCGCCAGCCGGCAACTGCGCACGTTCAAACCCGAATAGCTGCCCTGCGAACTTTTGTTGCATATGCAACAAAAGTTCGCACAGGGGGGCGCGGTGGGCGTGTGTCAACCGTGAAGACCGAGCAATTTTCGGGTCTGTGCGATGCGCGCATCCAACGAACCCGTGACCAATCGGTAGGCGATTCCACGTTTCGACAATTCGTTGAGATACCATTCGTGCTGACGCATCCGAAATGATTCCGGTTGGCGGGTGCCGTCTTGAACGAATGAAAAATCCGGCGCACAGAGAATTGTGAAATCGTAACGCCGCTCTGCGAGACGTTCCAATGTCGCCTCGGCTTTGCCGAACATGTGATTGCTGTAGAACAAAGTTGACCGCGTCAGGTTTCTGTTTTATAGGAAAATCAACTCAGCCCTCAAACTCGAAACTTATTATGAACCTTACTCGAAAGCATCTGTGCAGTTTTCTGTTCGGGCTGGTGCTGCTGAATGCCCACGGCGTGGAACGATTTGTTTCTCCGAGTGGCGGCCATGTTGCGCCCTTCACCGACTGGTTGATGGCGGCCACCAACATCCAGACGGCGATTGATGCGACAGCCAGCGGCGACATCGTGACCGTGACCAATGGTATTTATGATACTGGCGGCAAGGTGAAGGCGGGGGACCTGATGAATCGGATCGCGATTGACAAACCCATCACCGTGCAAAGCGTCAATGGCCCTCAGGCAACAATAATTCAAGGCGCATGGGACTTGGTCGCGACGAATGGGCCTGGCGCGGTGCGCTGTGCCTGGCTGACCAACGGGGCGACCTTGAGCGGTTTCACACTCCGGGGCGGAGCTACCCGAGGCAGTAGCGGTATTCTCCCACCCGAACTAAGCGCCACCAACAGCGGCGGCGGTCTGTGGAGTACGTCGGTAAAAAGCATCGCCACCAATTGCATTATCATTGGCAACGCGGCGGCCGTGCGGGGTGGGGGGGTCTTTTCCAATACGGTTCTCAATTCGATCATCTCCGGGAATGTCGTCATCTCCAGTTCGCAGGTTCCCTTGGGCGGCGGAACGTATGGCGCGACGCTTAAGAACTGCGCCGTGATAAGCAATCGGATAACTAGCGCATCTGCGGGCTCGGGCGGCGGGGTTGCCGGCGGCGCCCTTACGAACTGTTCCGTGGTCGGTAATTTTGCGCGCACCGCAGGCGGCGTGACTTCAGACGGGACTACCGTGCCGGTGATAAACTGCATTGTCGTGAGCAACTCGGTGTCGTCCTCCCAAACCAACTATTCGGGCTCCCTGCTCTTCCGCTACACCTGCACCACTCCGTTGCCAACTGGCACCGGGAACCTCGCGACGAATGCCCAACTGATACTCGACAACTATCACATCGCTTACACGTCGCCCTGTCGGGGGGCCGGTAGCGCAGCCGCCGCCACTGGTACCGATATCGATGGTCAACCATGGAATAGTCCGCCTGCAATGGGGTGCGACGAGAACGCGGGTGAACCGTTCTTCATCACCCAACCGCAAATAGCGCCCGGGCCGCTCGGTCAATTGCAATTATTGGGAGCTGCGGTTACCGGCCTTAACCCAATTTCGTTCTTCTGGTTCAAGGATGGAAACATTATTTCCGGTTCGCGCTACGACGGGCTCGGGACGTCACAGTTGTTCATCAACGGCTTGGGGCCGCAGGATGCCGGGAGTTATCAGATGGTTGCCAGCAACGCGGTCAGCATGGCCACCAGCGCCGTGGCGCAAGTAACGGTGCGCTGTGTGAATATTGCGGGGGTGTCTCCGACTGAGCCCTACGCCGACTGGCCTACGGCGGCGACGAACATCCAGACGGCGATTGATCTGGCAGCCATCGGCGACATCGTGCTGGTGACGAACGGCGTTTATGGCTCAGGTGGCAAGGTGATGTCGGGCGACCTGACCAACCGTATCGCGCTCGACAAAGCCTTGATCGTGATGAGTGTCAATGGCGCGGCAAACACGTTCATCGTCGGAGCGCCTGGGCGTGGCGGCGTCAATTCCGGTTCGTCTCCCAACAGCACCAATGCGGTTCGGTGCGCGTGGCTGGCGGACGGCGCCATCCTTAGCGGGTTCACCTTGCAGGGCGGCGGCACCCGCATCAGCACCGGCACCTCGGGATCGGCGACCAACAGCGGCGGCGGGGTGTGGTGCGCCTCACAAAGCGCAATGGTGACCTACTGTCTCATCCAAGAGAATTCCGCATATTTGCAAGGTGGCGGCGGCTATGGCGGAACATTGAACAACTGCACGATCGTGGCGAATGGTGCTGGGATGATAACCCCTTTCCAATTTTACTCATTTAGTTCGGGCGGCGGCGTTTACAATTGCAATCTAAACAATTGCCTGGTGCGAGCCAACCAGTCGGGCGGCGACGGCGGCGGGGCCTTCGGTGGCGCGTTGACCAACTGTACAGTCATTAACAACAGTGCAGAATCATTTTCAAGCGCCGGGGCCGGCGCTAAAAACAGCGTGATCAGAAATTCCATCCTGTGGAACAATGCGGTGCGCGGAATTCGCGATGACATTTCGGGTAATGGCATCACGCAGTACAGTTGTGCAGGGAAAGTTGCGTCGGGCAACGGCAACATCACCAACAACCCCCTGTTTCTCGCCGACGGTTTTCATCTTTCGTCAGCTTCGCCGTGTCGTGGCGTCGGGAATGCCGCGTACGCGAGCGGCACCGACCTTGACGGTCAGACGTGGACGAATCCGCCGGCCATGGGCTGCGATGAATGGCTGCCGCAACCCGTGTTGCTTAGTTTTAGATTGCAGGCGAATTCCTGGGGGCAGTTTGACTTCGTTTCCCAAGTTGCCGGAATCGAATCTTCGCCGGGATACTGGTTCAAGGATGGGTCATTGCTGTCAGGGAGTTCGCACTTTCTGGGAGCTGACTCCACGCACCTGACGGTCAAGGGGCTGTCGGCAGCCGATACGGGCGATTATCAACTGGTCGTCAGCAATGCCTTTGGCTTGACGACCAGTCGCGTGGCTCGCGTGGCCCTGCACTTCGTGAACGCCGGGAATCCAGGCGCGACCGCTCCCTACACCAACTGGGCCACTGCGGCTGGCCGCATTCAGGACGCAATTGACGCGGCCGCAGCCGACGCCGTAATCCTGGTCACGAATGGAATCTATAATACCGGCGGCAAGTTGACCGATGTCTTTGATGTCACCAATCGCATCGCTTTGGACAAACCGGTGACGGTTGTCAGCGTCAACGGCCCGTTTCAAACTGTCGTTGAAGGCCAGTGGGATCCGGTGAGTACCAACGGCGTCAATGCCGTGCGCTGTGCGCTGCTCTCGTCGAATTCCAGCCTCGCCGGTTTCACCCTGCGAAACGGCGCGACGAGAGATAACAACCGTTTGGGCGGAGGGGTTATTGGTTACTCGGATGAATTGGTGGCCAGTTGTGTTATTGCCAACAATCGGGCGGGCGTTGGTGGCGGCGCGGCATTTGGCAGCTATTACAACTGTTGGTTCATCAATAACTCCGCGGCGTCCTTCGGGGGTGGTGTGATGCAGGCTGCCTTGAATAATTGCACGGTCGTCCAGAACTCAGCGGGAACAGGAAGTGGCGGGGTCTCCGGCGGTAGCATAACGAACTGTATCGTCTGGTACAATTCCGCACCGAGTTCGCCTGACGTCTCGGCGGGCAACATCTACAATTCCTGTTCACCCTTGATCGGCACCAGTTCCGGCAACATCACCAACAACCCTCAACTGGTGGATGGGCTGCATCTGGCCGCGACTTCACCTTGCCGCGGAGCTGGCGCGCCAATTCTCTTCAGCGCTACGGATCTTGACGGTGACGCGTGGTCCTCGCCGCCGTCCATGGGCGCTGACGAGTTCCCGGCGGCGGGCGCGGTCGGGCCTTTGACCGTGGCCATCGAGTCTCCCTGGACCACGGTGGTGGCCGACCATTCGCTCACGTTGATTGGGCGCATCACGGGCAACACTGCAAGCCTAGAGTGGAATTACGGCGACGGGCCGGTGGCAACCAATGCCAGCTATTTCACCACGCACTCGTGGACGAATGCGGGCGACTACCTCGTCACTTTGACCGCGTTCAACGCTGACAATTTAGCGGGAGTCAGCACGAATGTTCTTATCCATGTTGAACCCTTGCTGTCCCCGGAGCTAACCGCCGGCCTGTCCGGAAGCGCGACGAACTTTCAAATCCAGTTTTCCGGCCAGGCCGGTATCAGCTATGGGCTCGAGTACGCGACGAATCTGGCAGCGCCCACCACCTGGCTCACCTTGAAAACCCTGACGAGCACGGGCGGAGTGGTTCAGTTTACCGACACGGCCGCCACCAATGCGGCCAGGTTTTACCGGGTGAAAGCGCAGTAGCGAGATTGCACCGCGTATTTCGTTTTCGGCCGAGGCCAAGGCGTGGCTGGAAGCGCTGACGAACGATCCACTGCTGCCGGGCCGAATTCTGCCGTCCAGATTATCTGGAGCGACCGGTGTGGCGGAGTTGCAATCTGAAATCTGGCATCTGCCATCTGAAATCAAGCGAAGCGCGGGACAGCCGGCAACTGTGCCTGCTCAAACCCGAATAGCCTTGTGCCACACTTTGTTGCATCGGCAACGAAAGGTTATCACAAAGCGAGAAGGTGAAGATCAAGTTTTGACCAACGGATTGCGGGCGGTGAGTTGAGGAAAGGCGGAGAAATCTCGATCCGCTGACCAAAGTTCGCGCACCCCGTGGTGCAGACACAGCGCGGCGATTCGGGCGTTGTGAATGCGTGGGCCTTTCAGTCGTGCGGCGGTGGCGATTTCGCGCAGCCGGTCGAAGTAGCCGGGACTTTCGGACAGCAGGTGTAATTGCGGCGCGGCAAACAACGAGTCCAGAAAACCCAGGGCTTCGGACAGGGTGGAGGCCGGTTTATAGATGCCAGGATGGGTGGCGATGGCGATGAATTCGTGGACGCACGGCCACGGAATCGCCCATGGTGCGGATTGATGCCGGAAGCCATCCACCAATTCCCTGGATGCAATGTGGAATTCGCTGTCCTCGCGATGCGCGTAAATCAGCAGGTTGGAATCAATCGCAATCACGCGCCGTGCCCCCGGTAGATTTCGTCGCGGATTCTTTCCCAGGGGGCATTCTTGAACTCAGCCGTCAGCCCACCACCACCCACCGTGACCAGTGGCGGAAGCTTTTTGGGTTTGCCGTCCTTCGCTTTTAGAACGAGTCGCAACCCTTGCTCGGTCAATGAGCGAAACGTGGTCTTCTCCTTCCGTGCAAACTGTTGGGCACGCTCGAAAAGATCGTCGGCAATTTCAATCGTTGTCTTCATGATATGGCTACCCATACTCTCACAACTGGCCGCCCATATCAAGCGGTGCTTTTCGGTGCGCTGCGGATCGGCCCGGCAGCGAGGACGTTTTTGCGCTGGGCGGCGGCGGAGCGCGAGGCATGGCTGGAGGTCGTGACCAACGACCCCCTGCTGCCGGGCCGGATTCTGTCGGCCGATTATTTGGGGCAACAGGCGTGGCGGCGGCGGGTGGAAGTGCTCCGGGACGCCAGCCGGCAACTGCGCACGTTCCACCGCGCCTGACCCATGACAATCTTTTGTTGCATGTGCAACATGAACTCGGTCAACGCAACCACGTTGCGTTTGGGAATGTTTTCCGCCCAAAAACCAGGGTTGCCAGGCACGAGCCACCCTGGTTTTTGGGCGGAATCCCGGTGGGATTTACGGATGGCGCGAGGACGCGGCGGCTACCGCCCTTCTCGGCTCGCTCCTGTGCCATCCGCAGCAATTCTTTACAGTCAACCTCGAACGCCTCAGCCACGGCCCTCAGCGTCTCCTTCGAGTGCGTCCCATCAATTTCAATGCGCTGGACCGTTCGTGCGCTCAACTCAGCGAGTTGAGCCAAGTGTTCTTGCGTCAGATTTCGTTTCTCGCGCTCTTCGCGGATGATTTGTGCCAAGTGTTGGTTCTTCATTTCAATTTTCATGAACCCAGCCTGGCCGCCTCAACGCTTGCTGACCACGACACGACCGCGACAGTCACACGACAGGGAGTCGCTATCCCTAAAGGCAGTCCATTTCATTGGGAAACATTCAACGAGTACCTCCGAACAGCCTTTCCACCTTCGCCTTCACGTTTTCATCCATCTTGATGAGC
>JANYBF010000066.1 GCA_025360895.1 Verrucomicrobiota bacterium | reverse complement strand
GCCGCCCGCCAGCCACATGGAAAAACAGCGCGGATGATGATCGCGCCCGTAATTGTCGGCGGCCAGCTTGCCCTGCGAGTAACTCGTGCGCCCAAATTCGCCGCCCCAGATCACCAGCGTGTCGTCGAGCATTCCGCGTTGTTTCAAATCCGTGATCAGCGCGGCGCTGGCCTGATCGGTCTCTTTGCATTGGACCGCGATGCCTTTCGGCAATCCGCCGTGCTGGTCCCAGCCTTGATGATAAAGCTGGATGAACTTCACGCCGTTCTCCGCCAATCGCCGCGCCAGCAGGCAGTTTGCGGCGAAGGTTCCCGGCTTGCGCGCATCCGGCCCGTAGAGTTCGAACGTTTCCGGCTTTTCCGCCGATAAATCCATCACGCCCGGTACGCTGCTTTGCATCCGGTACGCCATCTCGTATTGCGCGATGCGCCCGTCAATCTCTGTGTCCCCGAGTTTGTCCGCGGTGTGCGCGTGCAGTTCCTTCAACCGGTTGAGCATCAACCGCCGGCTTTCAGGCGCGATGCCGTCCAGGTTGTTTAGATATAATACCGGCTCGTTGCCGGAGCGGAATTGCACGCCTTGATGTTGCGACGGCAGAAAACCACTGCCCCACAAGCGCGCGTACAGCGGCTGATCCACCTTGCCTGGCGTGATCAAGACCACGAACGACGGCAGATTTTCGTTGTCACTGCCCAGGCCGTAATGCACCCAGGAACCGATGCTGGGCCGTCCTGAAATTTGCGAGCCGGTTTGCAGAAAAGTGATCGCGGGATCGTGATTGATCGCCTCGGTGTAGAGCGAACGCACGACGCACAACTCGTCTGCTACCTTCGCGGTGTGCGGCAGGAGTTCGCTCACCCACGTTCCACTCTGGCCATGCTGCCCGAATTTGTAGAACGATCCGGCCAGCGGCAGCGATGATTGATTCCCCGACATGCCGGTCAGCCGCTGACCCATGCGCACCGAATCCGGCAACTGCTCGCCGTGGCGCTGATTGAGCAATGGCTTGTAATCGAACGTCTCCAACTGCGAGGGCCCGCCCGCCATGAACAAATAAATCACCCGCTTCGCTTTCGCCGGGAAATGCAGTTGCCCGCCCACCATCCCGCGATCCGCTCCTGCCGTCGCCGCAAGCAGGTTGGCGGGCTTCATCAGATTGGCGAGCGCCAGCCCGCCCAACCCCATGCCGAAGCGGTTCAGAAATGTCCGCCGGGAAAATCCAGCGGCGGGCAAGGGCCCGGTGCAGATACTGTTCATCGTCGGTGACATTTTACCTCACCATAACAAATTCATCAAAGTTCATTATCGCGCTGACCAGCATCGTCGTCGCGGCGAAATCCGCACGGGGCAAGGCTGCGTCCCATTTCGATTCGCCGGTTGCCAGCAGCTTGTCCGCAGCGCCGGATTCTTTCGCGTAATAACTTCGTTGTTCGTCAAACAATTGGCGCAGCACGACGATTTCCTTTTCATCCGGCGCCCGACCAGTAAGCACCCGGAAAGCCTCGCGCGTCCGGGCGTCCACGTCACCGGGGTATTCCTTCAGCAATCGCTCGCCCAGCGCCCGCGCGGCTTCCATGAACTGCGGGTCGTTCATAAGAACCAGCGCCTGCAAAGGTGTCGTTGTGGTTTCGCGCTTGGCGGTGCAAACCTCGCGGGACAACGCGTCAAACGTCAACATCGAGGGCGGCGGCGCGGTGCGACGCCAAAACGTGTACAAGCTGCGCCGGTATAATTTGTCACCATGATCCTGCGTATAGGATTTGCCGGTGCCGGAGGCTTCCCAGAGTCCGGCAGGTTGATACGGCTTCACGCTCGGTCCGCCCAGGGTGCGATTCAGCAGGCCGCTGGCAGCGAGTGCACCGTCGCGGATTTGCTCCGCCGGCAGCCGCTGCTTGGGCCCGCGCGCAAGGAGAAGATTGTCTGGATCGCGCGCAACCACTTCGCGCGAGGCCTGCGACGATTGCCGATATGTCGCCGAACTTACGATGAGTTGGTGCAGCGCTTTCACATTCCAGCCATGGTCCATGAACCAGCCCGCGAGCCAGTCGAGCAATTCGGGGTGCGTAGGCAACTTGCCCTGGCTGCCAAAATCGTCGAGCGTTGCGACGATGCCGCGCCCAAAGTGCATTTTCCAAATGCGGTTCACCGCGACGCGTGCGGTGAGCGGATTCTGACGGTCAATCATCCATTGCGCGAGGCCAAGCCGGTTGCGGGGGGCATTGGGCGGGAACACGCCGATGCTGGCCGGCGTGCTGCGTTCTACAGGATCGCCGGGAGCGTCGTACGCGCCCCGCTTCAAGATAAAGGTCGGGCGCGCCTCGGACATTTCCTGCATCGTCATGATCTCGGGAATGTCATTGATGAGGGCATTCTCCTGAACGCGAAGTTGGTGCAATTCGTCCAACGCCGCGCGGTAGGATTCGTGGTGCCGGGCGAGGAAGTAGTCGAACAGCTCTCGGTTGGTAGGGCGCGTCACTCCGTGCGCGCCGTCGGCGGGCAGAGGACTGCCCGCCCTACCGGCAATTTCCGCGTCAGTGAGTGCGACATCAAACACCTGCAAATCATCCAGCAATCCGTTCTTGAAACCGTTGTCGCGAAAACGGGCGGCGAGCGTAAGCTGAATACCACCCACTTCCGCGTCGCCCCAGGCGGCCCGGTGGGTGATGTCCTTGTAAAGATTGTCGCGGACAACTTCGGTTTCGAGCGGCGTGCCGTTGCGATACAGACGGAGGCCCGCCGCGCGGCTGGAGCCATCGTAGGTCACGACGACTTGCGACCACTCGTTGGTGGGCAGGACTTGCTTCGCCCGCACGGCCATGGCGTTGCCCGGCCAGAAATGGATCAGCCCAAAGAATGGCTGCCCGTGATCGAGCACCAGTTCGTAGCCCCGACTGCCGGAGTCCGTCCACGCACGTGAATGATGCAACACCACGGCGCGATCCTGCCGCTCGGTTGGCTTGAGCCAGAGACTGAACGAAAATGGGTCGGTCCGCGTGAAGTGGCCAACGTCTTTGCAAACGACCTGATTGTCGCCGCTGAACTGGAAAGCAAAGTTCTGGTTGGTAGCCGCCGGCTCGTCAATTTCCGGCGCCGCCATCAGCACCGGGCCGTCTTCCAGCCGCGCGATGTTGGTCGAACGACTATCGGGCGTCGTGTTGTTGATGATCGTGTCGAACGCGAAACGGGCCACCGGCTGTGGCGTGGGGATTTTTCCATCGGCCTGAAGCCAGGCTTGAAAGGGAGCTTGCGCCTCACGGGAGATTTGTTCGAGCCGCACTTCGGCGGCAGCGATTTTGGCTTTGAGTTCGTTGTGTTGTGCTGCTTTTGCTTCCGGCCACAGCAGCAGCGTGGGCGTGGGCGTGGCCCGCGTGAAGTGCGAGTATAGCCCCGACTCGTCAATGTTGTTGAAGAATGCAAAGAGGGAATAGTAATCGCGCTGCTTGACCGGATCGTATTTGTGGTCATGACAACGCGCGCAACCGAGCGTGAGGCCAAGCATCGCCGTGCCCATGGTGTTCAACCGGTCCGAGACATACTCCGCGCGAAACTCTTCTTCAATGCTGCCACCCTCGTTCGTCTGCCGATGCAGGCGGTTGAACGCGGTGGCGAGACGCTGGTCGCGCGTCGCGTTCGGGAGCAGGTCGCCCGCGAGTTGCCAGACGAGGAAATCGTTGTACGGCAGGTTTTCATTAAACGCCCGGATCACCCAATCGCGCCACGGCGAGAGGTCAACTTCCACGTCGGCTTGGTAGCCGTAGGTATCGGCGTAACGCGCAAGATCCAGCCAGTCCATGGTAATGCGTTCGCCGTAAGCGGGCGAATTCAAGTAATGCTCGACGGCATCCGCGTAGGCATGTGACGACTGATCAGCAACAAACGCATCCAACTCCGCCAGGGTTGGGGGCAAACCGGTGAGGTCCAGCGCGAGCCGGCGCAGCAAGATTTCGCGCTGCGCTTCCGGCGCGGGGGAAAGCATTTCCGCATCGAGGCGGGCCAGAATGAAGGCATCAATTGGATTGCGCACCCACTTTGCATCGCGGGGTGAGGGGGGTGAAATTTTTCCGACCGGAATGAGGGACCAATGCGCCTTGAAGTCCGCGCCTTCGGCAACCCAGCGCCGGAGCAAGTCCTGCTCGGCGGTTGAAAGTTTAAGATTTGAATCCGCCGGTGGCATCACGACGTCCGCATCGGTCGTCAAGATGCGCCGCACGAGTTCGCTCCGGTTCGTATCGCCCGGACGGACCACGGCGAAGCCGTCCGCCAGTTCTTTGAACATCCCTTCACGCGAATCCAGCCGCAGTTTTTTCTTGCGTGTCTTTTCGTCCGGCCCGTGGCACTTGTAACAGCGGTCGGAGAGCAGTGGGCGGATCTGCGAGTTGTAATCCACCCGTTCAAGCGTTGCGGCCCTGGCGTTTAATGCCAGCAGCAAAAACGCCAGCAGTCTCCCGCCCCACCCTTTGAAGCGAAGGAGTCCTCGGCCCGCACTGGATACTTTTGCAAACGACAGCATGGTGACTGCAGTCTCAAATTGCCACCGGGCAAACCATAATGCACGCACGAATTGGCAGACAGCGGGAGCAAATCCACAATTCCGTTTGCCATTGCATTGAACATGAACAAGACTCGCACCGTCAAACTGGTTCTCGTAGCATCAAATCCATGGTCATGAAAAACTTTTTCCTTCGCTGCGCCGTTGTCGGGTTGCCCCTCGGTGCGACGCTGATTTCCAGCGGCCAGGCCGAACCCGTCCAAGGCTGGCTCAGTTGGCGCGGCCCGGATCAAACCGGCATGTCGCGCGAAACCGGCCTGCCAGACAAGGTTAACCCCAAGAATCCGCTATGGGTCGCGGACTTTCCCGGCCAATCCACCCCCGTCATTGCCAACGGCAAGCTCTACATCATGGGCTATCTCGGCGAAGGGCCGGATTTGCAGGAAGGTGTCGCCTGTTTCGATGCCGAGACCGGCCAAAAACTTTGGCAGCAGCTCTTCAACGATTTTATCAGTGACACCATCTACCTACGCTACGCCACGGCCACCCCCGCAATTGATCCCGAGACCGGCAATGTTTTCATCCAGGGCACGCAGGGAATTCTCGCGGGCTTCACCCCGGACGGAAAATTTTTGTGGAAACGCTCGCTGATGGAGGAGTTTGGCCGGCTCACGTTCCCGAATGCGCGCACAGCATCGCCCGTGATTGATGGTGACCTTGTCATCACCCGCGGCATTACCGCCAACTGGGGTGCGCAAGGTCCGGCCGCCGATCGTTTTTATGCCTTCGACAAAAGCACCGGCGAACTCGTATGGTCCTCGAGTCCGAGTGACCGGCCGAAGGATAATTCCTTCTCGCATCCGCAACTCGCGTGGCGCAACGGCAAGCGCGTGTTCTACACCGCGCTGGGCGACGGCAGCGTGGCGTGCGTCAATGCCCGTACCGGTGAACCCATCTGGCGCGTACCGCTCTTCCGCGCCGGCATCAATGCCACCCCCATCGTCTACGGCGACAAACTCATCGGTATCTTCGGCGTGCCGTATGAACCGGGCCAGTTGGTCGCGCTGAAAATTCCCGACGTCGCGCCCACCAACGCCGCCGCCGCACCGGTGGTGCTCGAACGCGAGAAGCTTCAAGTCTGGGCGGCGGACATCTCGTCCTCGACCAGTTCGCCGATTCTGGCCGGTGACACGATTTATGTGGTGGCGGAGAAAGGCGATCTCTGCGCCGTGAATGCGAACACGGGCGAGATCAAATGGAAACTCAAGATCGGCATTGAACAACGCAACTCCTGTCCGCTCTACGCCGATGGCAAACTTTACGTACCGATGCTCGACGATCCCGCCGGCAAGGGCACCGGTGAAGGCGCCGAGGCCGGTACGGCGGGTGCGCTTTACATCATCAAACCTGGCGAGAAGGACGCGGAAACGCTCGCGCATGTCGCGCTCGATGGCCGCTGCTTCGGCACGCCCGTGGCCTTCAACGGCAAGGTTTACATGCAGACTACGAAGCACCTTTATTGCTGGGGGACGAAGGGAAACAATCCTGGCCTGCCGAAAGCGACTGAATCGGATAAAACACCCGCAGCGGGTCCGGCGAAGTCGTTGCAAATCATTCCTTCCGAAGTCACGTTGCGCCCCGGCCAGACAGCATCCTTCCGCGCTCGTTCCATTGATGCGAACGGTTTCGTCGTCGAAGAAATCAAGGATGTGAAATCGCTGAGCTGGACAAATTTCATCCCCCCGACCGCGCGCGTGAAGTCCCTAATGAACGGCAAGTTCGATGCCGACGGTAAACTCGTTGCCGATACGGCCACAAAACCGTCGGCAGGGGCGTTCCAGGCCACCCTCGGAGATTTGAAAGGTTACATCCGTGGACGTGTGCTGCCATACCTGCCGCTCAGTCAAGACTTCGAGGCGATAACACTTTCCGAAATGAACACCAACGAGAACGCGGCTTTCGCGTATCCGCCGCTGCCGTGGATTGGCGCGCGGTTTAAATTCGAGGTGCGCGAGAAGGACGGCACCAAATGTCTGACCAAGACGATTGACAACCGCTTCTTCCAACGCGCCACCGTGTTCCTCGGGGCGCCGGATGCGAAGAATTACACCATCGAAGCCGACGTGATGAGCGACGGCAACCGCCGCAAGATGTCCGAGGTCGGCATCATCAACCAGCGCTACGCCATTGTGCTCAAAGGCAACGACCAGAAGCTCGAGGTCAGTTCTAATTTTGAGCGCTTACGCGAGGCGGTGGATTTCAAGTGGCAGCCCAACACCTGGTATCACCTCAAGTCCCGAGTGGACATTGCCGCCGATGGCGCGGGGGTTGTGCGTGCCAAGGCGTGGAAAAAGGGCGATCCCGAACCGGACGCGTGGACCATTGAAGTAAAACACAAGACCGCGCATCAGGAAGGTTCACCGGGATTGTTCGGCTTCTCGCCCCAGGACATGCGCGTCTATATTGATAACATCAAAGTGACGGCGAATTGAATTTAAGCTCCAAATTCCAACATCCAAGCACCAGAGAAACTCCAAACTTCAATCACCAATATCTCGTGAAATTCCAAGCTTACAGTTTCCAAATGGCTAACGGCACACATCCCCTCTTATTAACACCCGGCTTCAGCCGGGTGTCGGCATGGAGCAGAGAGCGAAAACCGTTTCAACGGTTTACGTCCTGCGGACAGCGCGCCCCTACAAATGGCAGCCCGGTCGAAGCCGCTAAAACCGCTTCTCATTTCGCGGCTGCCAACACAGGGCTGAGGCACGGTGCTAATGACATTTGCCGCACCCGCGTTTGGAGTTTGGCACTTGGCGCTTCTCTGGTGTTTGGAGCCTGGAGCTTGGAGCTTTCGGCGCACGCCGCCGACTGGCCGCAGTGGGGCGGGCACAACATCCGCAACATGTATTCGCCCCAGCGCGGATTGCCCGATGCCTTCGGCAAGATTGATTTCAAGCCCGGCTCGGATGAAATCAGCACCAACGCGGTGAAAAACCTGAAGTGGATTGCCAAGATCGGCTCGCAAAGCTACGGCAACGTCACCATCGCGGGCGGGAAAGTCTTCATCGGCACCAACAACGAACCACCGCGCGATCCGAAGCATCCGGGCGACCGCAGCATCCTCCTGTGCTTCGACGAAAAGAGCGGCGCGTTCCTCTGGCAATTTGTCGTGCCCAAGCTCGCCTCCGGCAAGGTCAACGATT
>JANYBF010000047.1 GCA_025360895.1 Verrucomicrobiota bacterium | reverse complement strand
GCTAGTGTAGTCCGTCAAACAGAATGTAACTTATCGAGTTTTGAGCGCCCGCGTTTTACTTTTTCGAGGATGTCCGTTGCGCGGGCGGTCCAAATCCACGGTTTGGGATGGGCATTGTGAACGGCCAGATACTCCTCAATGGCCGCGATGAGGTCCGCCTCGGAGTGAAACACGCCGCGCCGGATTCGGTTGGTGGTCAGGTCCCGGAAAAAGCGTTCCACCATGTTGAGCCAGGACGCGCTGGTGGGCGTGAAATGGAAATGAAAGCGCGGATGGCGCTGCTGCCAGGCCTGCACTTTGGCATGTTTGTGCGTGGCGTAATTGTCGCAGATCACATGGACTTGACGCGCCGCAGGAGCGGCGGCTTTGACGAGGTTAAGAAAGCGGAGCCACTCCTGATGCCGGTGCTTCTTCATGCAGGTGCCGATGACTTTTCCGGTGGCCATGTTCAGCGCCGCAAACAGCGAGGTGGTTCCGTTGCGTTTGTAGTCGTGGGTCAGGGTCGCCGCACGCCCCTTTTTGAGGGGCAGCCCCGGCTGGGTGCGATCCAACGCCTGAATCTGGCTTTTTTCATCGCAGGAAAAAACCACCGCATGTTCCGGCGGATTCAGATAGAGCCCGACGATGGCTTCAAGCTTTTCGGCAAAGTGTTTGTCATTGGAGAGTTTGAAGGTGCGGCTCAAATGAGGCTTCAAACCGTGCGCCTTCCAGAGCCTGCCTACGGTCGAATCGCTCAAACCACTGGCCGCCGCCATGGTGCTGCGACTCCAATGAGTGGCCGCCGGTGGCTTTTCCTCCAGCGTCCGTTTGATCACCTGCTGCTTGCGGGCCGCCGATATCTTTGGGATGCGCCCGGATCGGGGCGCGTCCATGGCAATCCCTTCCAAACCTTGCGCGGCATACCGATCCCGCCAGCGGGCGACTCTTTGCCGGGTGATCTTCAGGTGGGCGGAAATCGCCAGGTTTTCCTGCCCCTCCGCCGCCAAGAGAATGATCGCAGACCGCTGGGCCAGCCGGACGGACACCTTCTTCCCGCGACTGAGCGCCAACAGCACCCCCCGTTCTTTCTCTGTGAGTTCAATGGTAACGGCCTTTCTCATGCCGCAGGTTAGCACCGTGACTATATGTTACAAGACTTGTGACGGATTACACTAGGTATAGTCACATTAGTAAGGCTGGAGCAAAATTGGAATGCTGTCCCTCCTATGCTCTTAACGCTGTTGGGGAAGGTTATGCTGCTTAAGCTGGCGCAGGCAAAAAACGCACCAAAACCAACATCGGTGACGCCATCGGAGAGCGTAACACTATTCAGGCTCGTGCAGGATTGGAAGGCGGCTTGGCTGATGTTGGTGGCGCTAGCGGGGATGGTTACACTCGTCAGACTGGAGCAGTTATTAAACGCTCCAAAACCAATGTAGGTGATGCTGTCAGGGAGAATCAGGTTGGTGAGGTTCAAGCAGGATTGGAACGCCGCTTGGTTGATGCTTGTGACATTGGTGGAGATTATTATATTCGTCAAACTGCTGTTGGCAAAGAACGCAGCGGTGCCGATGCTGGTAACCGGCAGTCCAGTTACAGTGTCCGGGATAATTACATCCCCGTCGGAACCAGTGTAGCGGGTGATGGTGATTGTGCCGTTATTAGTCGTGTATGTGAACTGAGCTTGCACCGCGAGGGGCAGTGTGAACAGGAGTGGAAGGAGCATTGCAGCGCAGGCCGTTCTCAAGAGCAGCAGAGCGATCACATTTGATGAGTGCATGCGTAATGAATGCTGCCGCCAGCTTCCGAACTGCCTATTGCCCAAGCTCATGCCGCGACTCTACGCCTCCGCTTTCCTCAGTTCAATTGCCAATTAGGATATGCCCTGCTTGAATACCTTGCCATGCACATCCTTGAGCCTCATATCTCGACCACCAAAACGGAAGGTCAACTTCTCGTGGTTCATGCCGAGTTGCTGCAGGATCGTTGCGCAGATCTCCACGGGGGTTTCCACGTCGGACATCCCCATTTCACCCGTCACGCCGCAGGTCATGCCGCCCCGCTTTGCCAGCGAGAAGTCCAACTGGATACTTGCTAAGCGTCATTAAAAGCACAGAATCAAGCACCGATGAACGGGACGTAAAAACGGGGAGATAATTTCGCATTAACCTAAATCAAATGAAACGTATCCTTGGAAAATTATGCAACGCGCTCGGGCTCGCCACGCTTTTGACCGTGTCTCCGGTGCAGGCGGCGGTGGACATGTTCCTAGACCTTGGCGCCGGCATCCCGGGAGAATCCACCGACAAGGTCCACAAAAATCAGGTGGATGTGCTGGCTTGGGGTTGGGGGATGTCCAACTCTGGTACCGCTCACAGCGGCGGGGGTGGCGGGGTGGGCAAGGTCAATATCCAAGACCTCAGCCTGACCAAATACGTGGACAAAGCGAGCCCCAAACTAATGTTGAACTGTGCCAACGGTGCCCACCTTGCCAAGGTCACTTTGTTCGTCCGCAGGGTGGGAGCGAACCCCATCGAATATATCAAGATCACAATGACTGAAGTCTTGGTGACCAGCGTCTCGACCGGGGGGTCCGGCGGCGAGGACCGGTTGACCGAGAATGTCACGCTCAACTTTGCGAAAGTGCAGTTTGATTACATCCCAACCAAACCGGATGGCAGCGCCGACGCGGCAATTACGTTTACTTGGGACATTGTGAGTAACACTCCGTAACCGTCGTTGTCCGCAGAGTCGCGCGCTTATGGCAAAGTCAAGAGCCTCTGTCCTGGTTGCGGTGCTGCTAATGATGGCTGGTTCCAGTGCTTCGCTGCCCGCCGCAGTGGACATGTTCCTGGACCTCGGCGCCGTCATTCCCGGAGAATCCACCGACAAGGTACACAAAAGTCAGGTGGATGTGCTGGCTTGGAGTTGGGGGATGTCCAACTCCGGCACTACCCACGACGGCGGGGGTGGTGGGGCGGGCAAGTCCAATTTCCAGGACCTTAGCGTGACCAAATGGGTGGACAAGGCGAGCCCCCTGCTCATGCTGCGCTGTGCCGACGGCAAGCACCTTGCCAAGGCCACTTTGTTCGTGCGCAAAGCGGGCGGGAATCCCATCGAATACATCAAAATCGAGCTTACGGATATTTTGGTGAACAGTGTCGCGACCGGCGGTTCCGGAGGGGAAGACCGTTTGACCGAGAATATCAGCCTGAACTTTGCGAAGCTGCAGTTAGATTACGTTCCAACTAGACCGGATGGCAGCCCCGACGCGGCGATTAAGTTTGCATGGGATATTCCCGGGAACTCCGGGACCATAATAAGTCCGGTCGTGGGTTTGACCTCGACGCTCAGCTATACCAACGGCGCCCCGCTAGCCCGGTTGACGTGGATTAGCACTGCGGGTGCGAGTTACCAGGTCTGGGTCGCCAGTGATCTGAATACCGCTTTCCAACGGTACGGCGGGCCCACCGTTTCCGCCGGAGATGGAATCACGTCCGTCACCGTGCCGGCCGATGCCATCAGAAAGTTCTTCCGAATCGAGACTCTTGCGGCGCCGTAGAAAACCTGGCGGGCGGCACCGGGATGTTCGTCTGGCCCTCACCTTGGGACACCCATGCGATAGCCGCAAAGTATTCCCCGCGCTGGCAGCACCTTTTTTCACAAGGCGGCTCCAACCGAGAATGGAGTTGCCAAACAGGTTCTTAGGCTAGGATTGGCTTGATTACCTTGCCGTGAACATCGGTGAGCCGCATATCGCGACCGCCGAAACGGAAGGTGAGCTTCTCATGGTCCATGCCGAGTTGATGCAGGATCGTCGCATGGATGTCGTGAATGTCCACGGGGTTTTCCACGGCGGACATCCCCATTTCATCCGTCGTGCCGTAGGTCATTCCGCCGCGAATCCCGCCGCCCGCCATCCAAATGGTGTAGCCGCTGACGTGATGATCGCGGCCATCCGCGCCGGCGGAGTGTGGTGTGCGCCCCATCTCGCCCGCCCAAAGCACGAGCGTGTCATCGAGCAGACCGCGCGCTTTCAAATCCGTAAGCAACGCGGCGACGGGTTGGTCTGTGATGCGGGCGTTTTCCTCGTGACGTTGCTTGAGTTCGCCGTGCTGGTCCCACGGCGCGTTGTTGCTGTGCGTGAGCGGACAGGTGATTTCGATGAAGCGCACGCCAGCCTCGACCAACCGTCGCGCGCGGAGACATTGTAGCGCGTAGAAGTGATCGTAGTCATTCGGGCGATCCACACCGTAGAGCTTGAGGGTGGCCGGGCTTTCGCCGCTCACATCGCAGAGATTCGGCACGAGCGATTGCATGTGCGCGGCGGTTTCGTAGTTGCGAATAGCCGACTCGATGGCGTCCGAGCCGCCCCGTGCCGCAGCCATGGCGCCGTCCTGCTCGCGCAAGAAATCGAGCTTGGCGCGTTGCAGTTCGGCCGGGTCGGCGGCGGTAATGTTGTCCACCGGCGTGCCTTTGGCGCGAATCATCGTGGCCTGATGGTTGGCGGGCAGAAAGGCGCTGGCAAAGTTCTGCGCGCCACCGTTGGGCACCCAGTCGTTGTTCAACAGCACATAGCCAGGCAACTGTTCGTTCTCCGTGCCCAGCCCGTACGAAATCCATGCGCCTAGGCTCGGCGCCGCGCCGATGCTGCGGCCCGTGTGGAGCAACAGATTCTGCGCGCCGTGCAGCGGCGTCTCACCCACGACGGAGCGCACCACGCACAACTCATCCGCCACGTTCGCAATGTTTGGCAAGAGATCACTCACCCACAGGCCCGATTGCCCGCGCTGTTTGAACGCCCAAAGATTCTTCAACCACTTGCGGTTCGGGGTGAGTGCTTGCGAACCGGCATCGGCTCGCCATTCAGCCTGCTCGCCGTTGCGCTTGATGAGTTCCGGCTTGGGGTCAAACGTGTCCACATGCGACACGCCGCCGTCCATGAACAAAAAGATGACATGCTTGGCGCGCGGCGCAAAATGCGGGAGCGGTCGCCGGGTTTCCGCCGTTGCCCATTGGTTCGCGAGGCCGGCGAACGCGAGCATGCCAAAACCCATGCCGGAGCGTTTGAGAAAACCGCGCCGTGTCAGCGCAGGTGACTCGCAACCCGGACAGAGCGGGTTGAGCAAGGAGCGCTGGCCGCTGGCCGTCGAGGGAGGGGTCATGTGGTCTTGCCTCGATTTTGGAAACCGGTTGTGAGTGCCTGAGGCATGGGTAATTTTTAGTTGAGATCGGGCTCAAAGTCCACCGGGGAAAGATGCCGCAGGCGCGGTCCCGACTTCCGCCCCCCCGGAACGAGCGGGCTTGGCGTTGGGCGTTCCACGTTTACGCGGCCCGGGCTTGGTGATCCGCCGAGACCGCCTGAAGGCGGAACTCCAAACGTGGGCAGCAGGATGCGCCCTCAGCCGCGCGGCGAACATCAATCCGCTTTACTTGCCCGGTGCAACTTCCAAACATTCGCCCATGCCGAATTTTGGACGCGTGCTGATCCTCGCCGGGCTGTTGCTCGGCCGCCTCGCCTTTGTGGCGGTGGGGGCATCCGCGCCGGCATACATCGTTGATCCAGCGCCCAACGGGTTGCCTCAAAGCTCCGTCATTGCCATGGCACAGGCGCGCGACGGTTATCTCTGGCTGGGAACGCTGAACGGTCTCGCACGCTTTGACGGAAATCGGTTCGAGGTTTTCACCGAGTGGAATACGCCGGGACTGAATAGCAGCAAAATCATCCGTCTGGTGGCGGATAGCCGGGGCGGGCTGTGGGTGGGGACGGGCGGTGGCGGAGCAAATTTTATCAAGGAAGGACGAGTGACCAAGCTCGATTTGGGCGGCGATGGCCCCGGGGCGGAGGTGGCCGCAATGTGCGAGGACGATACCGGGGCGATCTGGCTGTACACGGCGGACGGACGGTTGGCGCGGTGTCGAAACGGTGCGGTCGAGAATGTGTGGTCCGTGGCGACGGGGTTCAGTGTTTGTCGCGCGGTGATTTCCGAGCCGTCCGGCCAGATCTGGATCGGCTCCGACCGAAAACTTTTCAACCTGGAGTCCGACTTGTCATCGCCCGCGTTTGAGTTGTTGCTCAAAGCTCACCCGCTGCCGGGCAAACTGGATTTTCTCCTGGCCAGCCGGAAGGGCGGGTTCTGGGAATTTGCCAACGGTCGGATTCTCAAGCGGCTGACGAACGTCGTGGAACGGGACTTGGGTGCGTATCCGTGGAGCACGAACCGCATCATGTCGGCGCTGGAGGATTACGAAGGCCATCTCGTGGTGGGCACCCAGAATGGCGGGGTGTTTCGCTTCGCGGCGGATGGCCAGAGCCATCGCGTGCCCGGCTTGTCGCATGATACCGCGTTGTCCCTGGGCGAAGATCGGGAGGGCAATCTGTGGGTGGGCACGGACGGCGGCGGGTTGAATCGCGTAAAACGAAATCCCTTTAGCGTCGCGGAGGCAGCGCGCAGCAATGTGGTGCAGTCCACCAGTGTGGATGCCGAAGGCGGCCTGTGGCTGGGCTTCAATGGCGGCGGGGCCCGCTATTGGAAGGATGGGGCGTGGCAGGATTATGGCGAGCGCGAAGGTTTGACTGCGGCCAATGGCCTTTCGAAGCCGAATTTTTCCACCGTGCTGGTGGATCGCCAACAGCAGGTGTGGGTGGGGACGCGCGACGCGGGTTTGTTCCGATTCGTTGATGGTCGCTTCCAACCCGTGCGGGATGTCCAGTTGCGGGGGCGGAATGTTTTGGCGCTGCATCAGGATCGCAGCGGGCGCCTCTGGGTGGGTACCGAGGCGGGATTGGCGTGTTGGGACGGGCAGGGATGGCGTTGGTTCGATCAGACGAGCGGTCTTACCGCGAACGAGATCACGGCCATTGCGGACGACCTTGAGGGCAACCTGTGGTTCGGTACGGCCCGCGCCGGTTTGAATCGCTGGCGCGCCGGCCAGTTCACCTCGTTTCCCGGCACGAACGGCCCGCCGTGTGCGAACATCACCTCGCTCTGCGTGGATCGCGACGGTGGATTGTGGGTCGGTACTGGCAATGGTTTGGGTCGTTTTTTCGCGGGGCGATGGAGTCGGTTCACCACCAAGAACGGCCTGACCAGCGACAGCATCAATTATCTGATCGAAGACGAGCAGGATAATCTGTGGATCGGATCGAATGCCGGCCTCATGCGCATCGCCCGGAAATCGCTCGCCAGCTCCGTTTTCGATCAGACTCCGACGATTGTTTGTCGCGCCTACGGCCCCGGCGATGGTCTGCCCACAAGTGAATGCACCCAGGGTTCGCAACCCGCCGCGTGCCGCACGCGCGACGGACGGCTCGGGTTTCCCACCATCCGCGGCCTGGTCATGGTAAACCCGGCGCAACTGCTGCCTAATACGAACGTGCCGCCCGTCGCCATTGAATCGGTATTGCTGGACGATAAAGAGCAAAACACCAATGCCCTGCATGCCAACTGGTCGGACGAGATTGTCGTACCCGCTGGCAACGAGCGATTGGAGATTCATTATACCAGCCTGAGCCTCGGCGCGCCGGATCGGGTCCGGTTCAAATACCGGATGGAAGGTTACGAGACGAAATGGACGGAAGCGGGCGGCCTGCGCGAGGCGCACTATCAGAAACTGCCGGCGAAACGTTATCGTTTTCAGGTCACGGCGTGCAATGAAGATGGGGTTTGGAATCCCAAACCCGCCACGCTTGCGATTCTCGTCCTGCCGCCGTTCTGGCAGGAGTGGTGGTTCATCACCATCGCAAGCCTGTGCTTGTTGGGTTCGGTGGTCGGTGTGGTGCATTTTATTTCCACGCAAAAGCTCCAACGACAGCTCGCGGAATTGAAGCAACAGGAAGCGCTCGAAAAGGAACGGGCCCGCATCGCGCGCGACCTGCACGATCAACTCGGTGCGAACCTCACCCAGGTAGCGCTGCTCGGCGAGATGGCCGAAACGGATAGGCATTTGCCCGATGAGATTGAAGGTCATGCCAAACAGATTTCGCAAACCGCCCGCGAAACCTCCCGCGCGCTCGACGAAATCGTCTGGGCTGCCAACCCCTCGAACGACACGCTGGAGGGCTTGATCAATTACGCCTGCAAATACGCGCAGGTTTTTTTGGAACTGGCCGGGTTGCGTTATCGGCTGGAAGTTCCCGCTCAACTCCCGACGGAAGGCATTGCGCCCGACCTGCGGCACAATATCTTTCTCGCCTTCAAAGAATCCGTCAACAACGTCGTTAAACACGCTCAGGCTTCCGAAGTGAAAATCCGCCTGCGGTTGGCGCCGACGACCTTTACGCTGGAGATCGAAGACAACGGGCGTGGTCCGGGCGAAGCGGCCACCAAGACCGGTCGAAACGGGCTGCGCAACATGCGCAAACGGATGGGCGATGTCGGCGGCGCGTTTGAGATGCTGCCCGGCCCCCAAGGCGGCACCCTGGTCCGGCTCGCCGCGCCCCTCGGAAAGCGTTGAGGTGCCGAGGCAGTGGGCGTCAGAGCGAGCGCCGACGAAAAAACCAAAGTGTTGCTGCGCCAAGTCCAGCAAGTGCAAACCAGGTTGGCTCCGGAGCCGGGTGTAGTTCGAGAGTGAAGCCGGGAATACTGCCGGGTGCATTGCCAAAAAAGCTTGGATAAGGGCCTTCTGGTTGCGTCGGTTGTGCGGCACCTATTTGCGACTCACCATACCAGGATTCAAACACCGGATTTGCGAGGTAATCCAACACTTCAGACCAATCGTGTCCGATATTTGCAGACCAACCGCGAACGATTAGAGCAAATGAATTTGCTCCAGTTGAACCCGGTATTTCCGCGTCACCCCCGTTCAATCGCCCTGGAGATGAAGTATTTGTCGCGTAAGCTCCGGTGAAAGTGAATGCATTTGGGTCAATGGTTCCTGGCGGAGCGCTAAAGAGTCCAAAATAAAAACTTCCAGCGGCTCCCGAGATTGCGCCGGTTGCAGGGCCGCCGAAGGTGGAATTGGTTGAAGCCAACGTTAAGGATGTGTTGCTGAAGTGTACTCGCCCTTGACCTTGCGCAGAGAGCGAAAACGCAAGAAACACGACGAGTGAAAGAGTTTGCTTCATGTCATTCCGCGGTTGGTTGTTTGGGTTTCATCCACGAACTCTGGGTGAAGTTACCACGCGCCTTGCCTCAAGGCGAGCGCCGATAGGAAAGCCAAAGTGCCGCCGCCCCAAGTCCAACAAGTGCAAACGAGGACGGCTCGGGAACGCCGATCATATTAAAACCCGCTACTTGAGAGGATAGTGGCCCGAACACTGTGGGGACAGAAACGTCGTCGCCTAGTCTGAGATCATCACCCACAGTGGATGACCCGATAAACATTGGTAAAACCGGTGAACCATTGTTCCAATTAGCCAGGGCTTCAGCCCAAGTTGCTCCTGCATTTGCCGACCAGCCACGGATGATAAAATCAACAGAACTTCCACCCGAGTAGCCGCTCGGCGTGCCAACGTCAAGATTTAGGCGGGTATTGATGCGCCCTGCCACACTCGCGCCGTTGGCAGTATAGCCGCCTACATTCTGCCAAACCGGATCGGCAAACATCGGGGTGATTCCTATCGAGCTTACGGTTGTTGAGGGTGCAAGAAACATTGCGAAATTAAACTGCTGGGTTCCGGAGGCTGGCATCGGAACTCCGTCTGCCGAGATCAACGTGGTCGCATCGTTTCGAAAATTAACCAGACCTTGACCTTGCGCAGGGAGCGAAAGCGCAAGAAACACGATGAGTGAAAGAGTTTGCTTCATGTCATCCTGTGGTTGGTTGCTTGGGTTTCATCCACAAACTCTGGGTGAAGCTGCCACGCGCCTTGTCTTAAGACGAGCGCCGCCGCAAAAGCCACAGCGCTGCCAAACCCAGTCCGACAAGCGTGGGCGAGGAGGGTTCCGGCACGCCATAGACGTCAAGCGTGAAGCCGGGAATCTGTCCGGCTCCGATGCCGAAAAGGTCTGGAACGGGGACCGCACCGCCACCGAGAGGCATTGTGCGAATCTCCGAGTCACCATACCAGCCAAGAAAAGTTGGCGCCGACAAGTAGTTTGTGACAGATGAATAGCCACTCCCAATGTTTGCGGACCAACCTCGGACTAGAAATGATAATGTTGTACCAGGCGGATCCGTGGGAAACGTGACGTACCCCACGCCCTGACCCCCTCTAAAAATTCCAGCAGTGACCGTATTTGTGCCGTAAAAACCAGTGAATGTGAAACTATCTGGGTCAACAGCTCCCGACGGAGCAACAAACAATGCAAAATAGAAATTCCCTGCTCCGCTGATAGGCCCGCTTCCCGCTCCGAACAGTGAATTTGTAGAAATTAGCGTCTGCCCAGTGTTAGCGAACCTGATCTGGCCCTGGCCAACAGCAACGATGCTCCCGGCGAGTAGCGCAATGAGAGACAGGGTTTTCTTCATGTCATCCCGCGGTTGGTTGCTTGGGTTTCATCCACGAACTCTGGGTGAAGTTACCACGCGCCTTGCCTCAAGGCGAGCGCCG
>JANYBF010000014.1 GCA_025360895.1 Verrucomicrobiota bacterium | reverse complement strand
CTGGATTTTGGCTACACCCACGAGCAGTTTGAAAACAAGGCGGCGAAAGTGCCGGCGGGTGCCGGCGGCCTGCTGCTGCTGCCCTACCTCGAAGGCGAGCGGACGCCGAACGTCCCGGACGGCAGCGGCGTGATGCTCGGCATCAATCCGCGCACCTTTACCGCCAGCCATTACTGCCGCGCGGCGATGGAAGGCGTGACGCTTGGGATGAACTACGGCCTGCGCCGCCTCGCTGAACTCGGCGTGAAAGCCAAACAAATCCGTGCGACCGGCGGCGGCGCAAAATCCAAACTCTGGCGCCAAATCATGGCGGATGTTTTCAACGCCGAAGTGGTGACGCTCAAAGTGAGCGAAGGCGCCGCTTACGGCGCGGCATTACAGGCGCTCTGGTGCTGGCGATTGCAGAAGGGCGAGAAAGCGGATATCAGCGACATCACGGATGAGTTTGTGGAGTTAAATCAGGCCGAGACCGCCGAACCGGATACCAAAGCGGTGGCGACCTACCGCGAGTTGCAGGAAATCCAGGACGAAACGTCAAACGCGCTGCGCGGCGTGTTTGCAAGGCATCGGCGATTTGTTCTGAACCACTAATCTGCCGGAACTACTTGCCCGGAATTGAGGAAGGAGGAGACTCGCCCATCATGTCAGCACAATATGTGAGAATCCCGTTTGGGTCGCGGCTCCAATTCCCGACTGTTTGTCCGTTCATTGGCAGAAAGAATCCCAGGCATGCGGTTTTGGTGACGCGGAACGAAAAACAGATGTGGCTGCCCATTCCAATCATCGCCCATTTCAGTCTCAGTAAAACAGGACAAATGCGATTCCCAGCGTGCGCACCGATCGCTTGGGGAGATAGAATGCTCTCGGTCATTTTCTGGCTTTTGCTTGCAGGCGGTTTCGTTCCTGTCATTTTTTGGAAAGGGGATAACCATTTTGGCGGTTACGTTTGGGGCGGATTGATCGGAGCAATTCTGGCACGCATTCTCCAGTGGTTTTTGCTGCATCGTGTGAGGATTGTGCGGATAGGAATGAATTCACTGGAAGTGCGCTTTGATTCGGAAAGCTATGCAAAGGAGTTTTGTCGGCTCAATGAGTTCAGTTGTCGTGACCTTCCGTCACAAAAGCGAATGACGCCAATAACCGTGAACGATGTGCGATAAGGATGAACGACAAGACCACGCAACGACTGGCCCGCCTCGAAACACATGTGGCTCATCTGGAACATCAGGTGGAGCAACTGAACGGGGTCCTCATCGAGCAAGGCCGGCTCGTAGAGCAATTGAAGCGGCAGGCCCAACGCCAATCGGCGACCTTGGAGGCCATCGAACTGGAACGCATCAAGGCGACCAATCCCAAGCCGCCGCATTACCAATAAACCGCTCAGAAGCTTCTCGATAGGTGAGCGGAATCTAATAAAGCCTCAAGTCGTTTGAGGTTTCTTGTGATTTGTTCGACTCCGATGGCGCAGCGATGTGCCGGGCCGACCTTTGACCACTTGTTAAAGGCAAAAAATCGTCAGTTGCTTAGGTCCATGCGCACCGAGGACGAGAATTCGCTCGATGTCCCCGGTGCGGCTTGGGCCGGTAATGAACGAAATCATGCTCGGATAATTGACACCATGTTTCTGTTTAATGAGCGCAAACGCCGCCGGTAAATCCGCCACCAGTTGTTCGCGCCGGGCGATGACGACATGATGCGGTGGCAGGCACGATAACGCCCGTCCACCGGCGCTTTTACTCGTTACCAAAACTGTGCCGGTTTGGGCGATGAGTGCGTCACACTCGGAGATGCCGGCGTCGCACTGTTCCAACTGGTGTTTGTCGTAGCCGTCGTCGGTTACGAGGGTTGGCAATCCCAGTCCGACTGCTTGAGTCTCCGCGAGCGGGCTTTTGTGCGTTGCCACGCGCTGCCATTTCTCGGCATCCCGCAAAGCGAGCAACTCGGCGCTGAGTTCATTGGTGTCCTTGACCAACTTGAACGTCGCGCGCAGGTCGGTGGCATTTTTGGCAAACAAGGCGAACTGTTCGTCCATCGTCGCGCCGACCGACGGCATTACGCGGCGATGATCAGACGTGGTAGGCAAACCAGTTCCGTGGTGCGCGTGCGCCGCGACGGTCAAGGCTTCGCGGATCCGGGTGAAAATGTTGTCGCGTTCAGACATGGTTCACTCGTCGGAGACGACGCACGGAGTCGCTAAAAGGAATCGACGACCGCCCTCACCCTGACCCTCTCCCCCAGGAGAGGGAACAGCTTGCGAAAGCTTTCTCTTTCCCGGATGCGCGTTGAAGAATCCCAGACTTGCGATTTGCCATGTGACGGCAAACGATTCTCCCTCTCCTCGGGGGAGAGGGCCGGGGTGAGGGCGAGCGTTGAGCAAACTCATTTTCGCAGAGGCGATCATTGGTGTTTGGAGTTCTCCTTCCACCACTCTCGGAAGCTCTGTTTGGCAATCGGCGGCAAGTCCCGCGTCTTGGTCCATGCCTGTGCCGGGTCAATCGCGCTCCCTTTGACCAAACCATGAAACCTTTGCCCGAATCGCCCCAACTTCGTCGTCAGCGACCACAGACCGGGCTTGTTCGCTATGGGCGCGAAGATTTTGAACGCGAGCTTCTGCCACCAGCTCGGTTTCTGTTGCGAAGCGTTCCGCCGGTTTTGCAGCAGATGATGGTGCAGATCAATCTTCACCGGACAGGTTTCGGTGCAGGCGCCGCACAACGATGACGCCTCCGAAAGATGCTTCCACTGCGTCAGCCCGCGCAAATGCGGCGTGATGACCGAGCCAATCGGCCCGCCATACACCGTGCCGTAGGTGTGGCCGCCAACATTGCGGAAGATGGGGCAGACGTTCAAGCATGCGCCGCAACGAATGCAACCCAGCGCGTCACGCTGTTCGGCGTCGGCGAGCAACGTGGTGCGTTGATTGTCGAGCAGCACGACGTGGTATTCCTCCGGTCCGTCGGCTTCACCCGGCTGGCGCGGTCCGCCATACATCGTGTTGTAACACGTCAACGGCTGGCCCGTGCCCATCACGGCGAGCATCGGCAGAAACAGCGCCAGGTCTTCGAGGCGCGGCAACACTTTCTCGATGCCGACGAGCGTGATCATTGTCTTGGGCAACGCCGCCGTTAGCCGGGCATTGCCTTCGTTTTCCGTGATCGAAATCATCCCCGTCTCGGCAATACAGAAGTTCGCGCCAGTAATGCCAACGTCGGCCTGGAGATATTTCTGCCGCATCACGCGCCGGGCGACCATCGTGAGGGCCTCGGGTTCGTCGGACGGCGCATCGTTGAGTTTCTCCCGGAAAGTTTGCTGGATCTCGCCGCGCGTCAGGTGCATCGCCGGGAAGACGAGGTGATACGGCGGCTCCTGCCGAAGTTGCACGATGAATTCGCCCAAGTCGGACTCGACGACTTCGTAGCCCGCGTGTTCCATCGCGTCGTTGAGATGGATTTCCTCGGAGGTCATTGCCTTTGACTTCACGATGACTTTGGCGTTCTTTTCACGCAGGATACCAAGGATGATGTCGCGGCCCTGCTGGGC
>JANYBF010000008.1 GCA_025360895.1 Verrucomicrobiota bacterium | reverse complement strand
CGTGGTGACGGCAAGGAGGAAGTCAGTCATCCCGGTCTGGCGATGATGAAACAGAGTGATTGTTTCAACTGTCACGCCATCGAGACCAAAATCGTCGGGCCGGCCTATCTGGATGTGGCGACCAAGTATCGCGGACAATCGGGCGCCCTTGAGGCGAGCATCCAACGGGTGATCAAGGGCAGCAGCGGGGTTTGGGGTGCCTCGCCCATGCTGCCGCACGAATCGTTCACTGGGGATCAGGTCCATCTCATGGTGCAGTGGATTTTCGATCTGAAGCCGGGCCAGACTGGTGCCGGTCTGGTGCGGGGTCTGATGGGATCGGTCGTCGCTCCCACCAACGATGCAATCCGCGAGGTGGTCCTCGAAGCCAGTTATACGGATGCCGGCCACGCTCCGGCCAGCCCGTTGGTCGGCAGCGGTCAGGTGAAACTTCGCCCGCGCCGGTTGGAAGCCGAAAAGGCGGAAGTGATCCGTGGGCCCAAGATCAAGGAGAACGATCAAGCCAGCGGAAAGTTGATGCTCGCCGACATTCGTCGCACCCACACGGTGCAGTTTGAAAACCTCAACCTGGCCGACACCGCCCGCGTGAGTTGTCGCGTGGCGAGCGGCAGCACCAACGCCGTGATTGAATTCCGCGATGGTTCACCGCAGGGCGATTTGCTGGCGGCCATCGAAGTGAAACCCACCGGTGGTTGGGATAAGTGGGTTGAACTAAGCGCGCCATTGAAAGCTCCGAATCATCGCACGGCCGTCTGTCTTGTTTTCACAAGCCCAAGTACAAATCATTTGATGAACTTGGATTGGGTTGAATTTAATCCGCGTTGATCAACGTCAATTTCTAAGCGTTGCCGTAAAGTATCCGGCATTGACGCGCGAAAAAATAATCCGATAATTTAAGAATAATTGAATCGCGAGTTGAATCAAAATTCGGATCGCCAGTTTGGAGAACCAACTGCCGCCGCTAACCAGTCCCATCGTTATCATGGATACCAAACCTTTTCAGATTAATCGTCGTCGTTTCCTCAAGACCACCGCCGCCATCACGGCGGCCACCGGCGTGCCGGGTTGGTTCATTGAGCAAGATATTGCCCACGCCGTCACCCCAAAGCCAATCGGTGCGAATGACAAGCCCGGCATTGCCCTCGTCGGCTGTGGCGGGCAGGGCACCAGTGACTGCGACACTGCCCGCCGTTTCGGCGAGGTGATCGCCGTTTGCGACGTGGACAAGTCCCACGGCGACCGGGCGGCGCAAGAGTTCAAATCCGGGGCGAAAGTGCCCGTGGTTTTTACCGACTTCCGCAAACTAATGGAACGCGACGATGTTCACATCATTATCACCGGCACGCCCGACCACTGGCATACCATGGTAAATCTCCTGGCGGTCCGGACCGGCAAGGATGTCTATTCGGAAAAGCCGCTCACGCTCTGCATTGACGAAGGCAAACGGCTCGTAAAAGCGGTGCGGGAAAGCAAACGCATTCTCCAGGTCGGCAGTCAGCAGCGGAGCGATCGTAATTTTCGCCTGGCTTGCGAACTGGTTCGTAACGGCCGCATCGGCCAACTTCAGCATATGATTGTGGGCTTGCCTACCGGCCCTAACGAGGGCCCTTTTCAGCCCCTCCCGGTTCCCGAAAACCTGAACTGGGATTTCTATCTCGGCCAGGCGCCGAAAATGGATTACGTCGGGGAAGTGGAACTCCAAAAAAACGCGGCGGGCGGCGAAACCAAAAATTACAAGGCCCGGAACGCTCACTGGGATTTTCGCTGGTGGTATTGCTTCTCCGGCGGCCAGATGACCGACTGGGGCGCGCATCACGACGACATCGCCCAATGGGGCAACGGCACCGAGCGCAGCGGCCCCGTCGCGATTGATGGCAAATCGCTGTCGGCCATGAAACCCGGGGGCTTCACCGCTGCGGCCACCTACCGCGTTGATATGAAATATGCCAATGGCGTGACGCTGACGATTGTGGACGGCAACACCAGCACCGAGCACAATGTGGTGGGCAGAGCCAACGAAACCCCCAATGGCATCCAGTTCCTCGGTTCGGAGGGGTGGATCTTCGTCACGCGTGGCGCCATCAAAGCCAGCAAGCCCGAATTGTTGGAAACCGCCTTGCCGGAAGACCGCGCGGTCAAGCTTTACAAGAGTAGCGATCACATGGGTAATTTCTTCGAATGCGTCCGGAGCCGCAAAGATCCGATCTGCGACGTGGAAATCGGCCACCGCTCCATCTCCGTGGCGCATCTGGGTGTGATTTCCACCCGCATGAATCAACCGCTCCAGTGGAGTCCCGACCAGGAAATCTTTACCGGCGCAAATGCGGTGGAAGCCAACCAATGGCTCGTCCGCGAGCAGCGCAAGCCCTACGATTACAGCTTTATTGCCTGAGTGGATTTGACGGGAAGTAGCAACCATCACCAAAAACTTGTGACTCTCCAAAAAGAACTGCGTATGCCGATCAGACTTTTGCGCCTAAAACGGTTTTCATTTCCCTACTTGTCCGCCGTGCTGTTTGCGACGGTGGCGGTCAACGCCCAGTCGGCTCTCCATGAACAATTGAGCGGCCAACCGTTCAAGATCGCCTACGAAACCTACGTCCACGACAACTGGGAAATCTTCGTCATGAACGCGGATGGCTCGAACCCGGTGAATCTCACGCAAACGCCGCACGAGCATGAACATTATCCGCAGGTTTCGCCCGACGGCACTAAGATTTGTTTCTCGGTGGATCAAGGCGAAGGTCGGGATGCCGTTCGGAGCCTCTATGTCATGGACAGTGACGGCAAGAACCGGAAGAAGCTCGTGGAGAATGCCCGCGAGCCGTTCTGGAGTCCGGATGGCAAGGTCATCGGTTTTTTGCCGCAGGAATACCCCAAGTTCAACGTGATGGACTATTACACGAAGGGGATGAGTTTCTATGACCTGGCCACGGGCGCGATCGCGGTGCATCCGAACAACACGAACATTTACCATCTTTACAACCCGGGATTTTCACCGAATGGGAAATGGATCGTGTCCACCGTTCATGCCGGGATGGGCTTTGACCACACGATCCTCGCCATTGAGCGGTACGGAACCAATATCGTCGATCTAAAAATCCCGGGCTGCCGTCCCTGCTTGAGCCGGGATGGCAAGCAGATCGCTTGGGGATCGGGCGACCATGAAATTGTTGCGGCCCCCATTGATCTTGAATCCGCCTTGCCTTCCGTGGGGACGTGGCGGCTGCGCATCCAGGATCACACCAACGAGACGTATCATGTGGACTGGTCACCGGATGATCGGTACCTAACCCTCAGTTTCGGGCCGGCCAGCAAGGGCGATCCGAGCAAACCCGGCACGTTCCAGGCGGCTTGCGAAATCGTGGGCGTGTATGCTCCGGGCTGGAATCTTTGTGCCGTCTCGGCCGAACGCGATGGCGTTGTAAATCTCAACGATGCCACCGATACCGGTTTTTTTATGCTGACAACGAACGGCTTCAGCAACAAGGAATCCGCGTGGTTTCGGCCACCACAAAAAACCAAGGAATAGCTGGTGAAGCGAATAGCCTGTTTTTTTTGGAGTGTCCTTGCGATCACGGTATTGGCTTCGTGTGGCAAGTCCGGCACGAATTCGCCCAGCGCAGCCAAGCCGGACCCCGGAGTCCCTTCTGCTCAAGGCAGTACCGCCAACGCTTTTGAAATCGTCACCAAGTCCGGGGTTGCGATGATTTCTCTGCCCGGGGGTGAATTCCTCATGGGCAGCGCCCAGGGCAATCCTGACGAGAGTCTCCCGCACAAGGTTCAGGTCAGTGCCTTCGTGATTGATACATTCGAAGTGACGCACGAACTGCTAGCCAAGGTGCAATTGCCCAATCCCTCGCATTGGCAGGACAGCCTGAAGAAACCCTTGGAGCGCATCCGCTGGCGCGACGCCAAACAATACTGCAACGAACGCTCGCTTCTGGAAGGCTTGCAACCGTGTTACAACGAAAAGACGATGGACTGGGATTGCAATTATGCGGCGAATGGTTATCGCCTGCCTACGGAGGCGGAATGGGAATACGCGGCGCGCGCCGGAACGGATGGGCCATACGATTTCGGTTCGCCGGACAAACTACGGCAATACGCCTGGTTTGCCGCCAACGCCGACCAGAAAACCCACCCGGTGGGCCAGAAGCAGCCGAATCACTGGGGCCTCTACGACCTTTACGGCAATGTCTCCGAGTGGTGCGAAGATATCTATAGTCCGACCTACTATAAGGACAGTCCAGCGGTGGATCCGCATGGCCCGCCGAATCCCGGTAAAGATGTCCGACGGGTGATCCGCGGCGGCAGTTGGAAGTCCAGCCCGGAGGCCTGTCGCACCACGGCGCGCCAAGGCGAATTGACCGGCGACAGCGACGCTTGTTTCTCCACCGACTACTGTGGCTTCCGTTGCGTGCGCCGGGCGACGACCGCCGAGCTTGAGTCCTTGAAGACCAAAACCAAGTGACCTCTTTCCACGCGTGCTGAACTAACCCGACCACGCGACATGCTTTTCCATACCTGGCCGTTTCTGGTCTTCATGTTGATCGTGCTGCCGGGGTTTTACGCGTTGCGAAAAACCCGGCTCTGGTTGCCCTGGCTAACGGCAGCATCCTATTTTTTCTACGGCTGGTGGAATCCGTATTACCTCCTGCTCGTGGTTTATTCGACCTTGCTCGATTTTTGCCTGGTGGCGTTGATGGATCACTGCCCCCGCGCGGGACAAAAAACCCTGGTGCTCGCCCGGTTGACCCGGTTGCGGTTCGACGACCGCGTGCTCCAAGTCGCCTTTGTCGTTTCCGCGACTGCAACCTTGGCCTGCGTGGCGATGGCCCTCTTCGGCCTGCCAACCCTGCGACCCACGATGGTCGTCCTCGGACTGATCTTGCTGCTGATGGCGCTGGGCGCGCTGTACAGCAGTCGTCGAATCTGGCTGTTGATCAGCGTTGTCAACAATCTTGCCCTGCTGCTTTTCTTCAAATACGCCCGTTTTGTCGTGGAGAACCTGAACGCGGGGATCGCTTCGCTCCACTTCTCGTTCAAGTTGTCGGATCCGTCCACGGTCATGCCGTTCAGCTTCGAGTATTTGCTGCCGGTGGGGATCTCTTTCTTCACCTTCCAATCGTTGAGCTACACGATTGATTTCTACCTGGGCAACGTGCAACGGGAACGCAATTTTGTGCGCTTCGCCACGTTTGTCTGTTTCTTTCCTCAACTGATG
>JANYBF010000054.1 GCA_025360895.1 Verrucomicrobiota bacterium | reverse complement strand
ACCGTCAACGCCGCTGACTTTTCGGTGAAGGACTTGTCCAACCGCGCCATCGCCGCCAGTCCGCGCGCGAAGGAACAGTTCCCCTGGCTTACCCGACAGGCAACGCCATCCGCTCCGGTGTCCAGTCGCACCGAAAGCGTCGTCACCACCATCAGCCGGAACAGGGCGCTCGCGGCCAGCCCGCGCATGTTGGAGCAGTTTCCGCAGTTGGCGCGTGTCAACACCGTGAAGTCTGCGAGCACGTCCACCACCCTCAACAGCGAAATGGCCAGAGTGCTCAAGAACCGTGCTTATGCGGCCAGCCCACGGGCCATCGAACAATTTCCGTGGCTCGCGCGGGGCTATCGTCCGACTGAAACCGTCGAAGTCGCGCCGCTCAAATAAAAGCGGAAGAACCCGCAACGAAACAGCAAATACATCAACCACATCAGGCGAAAGGAATTCACACCAACAAACAAACAAACACAAAACGAAAGGAAAAGTATGAAACGAACAAACAACATCCTGATCGCGGCGCTGGCAGGCATCGCCCTGTCTCTGTTCGCCGGTTCAGTGCAGGCTCAATACAAACCCGTCGGGGATGATGGCATCGCTGCCTCACCGAAGTTGCGCCAGCAACTCGACGAGTATAAGCGCAACCACAGCCCAGCGCCCGCACCCGCAGCAATTGCGAAAATGCCTTGTGCGAAATGCGAGGACAAGGTGACGACGCGGGTTGATTACTCCGCGCGCGGCGCGAACAAGCCCACCATCCGGGTTGTCACGCACCAATGCGAAGGCTGTGGCACGGATTGGAACATCGTTGGCCACGGCAAGGCGAAGCAATCGGTTGCCACGCACAAATGCACCAGTTGCGGTGCGGAAACGCTCGCCTGCTGTAACACCAGCAAGGACAGCACCGTTGCCACGAAGGGAATGGAGAAGAAGGACGTGGAAGTTGCTCCGTTGAAGTAAACCGGCCTGCATCATCCACCAAAACTCAACCCGGTTATGGGAATCTGGCTCATCATAATCCTCTGGATGCTGCTCGCGGTGACTTTCGTTCTCGCGATCTGCGCTGCGGCAGCCCGCCCGATTCCCGCGCCGGGATTAAGCGAAGTCATTGAATCGTCACCAATGAAATCTGAAATCGCAATTCGATCACCGCGCGCAATCAACTTCTGCAAAGCAGCAGCGCTTGCAGTATTGCTCGCGGCGATTACCACGTCGTGCGCCACGATTCCTCCCGGAAGCCATCCGGTAAATCTGCGGGGTAACGACCAGGTGAAGGGTGCGACGTTGTTGATGCAACCCTAAACCGCGCCGCTGCAATTCGCGCCCCCAACAATTTTCGGCAACAGGTTTATGAAGCTTCGCACGATTACTTTTGCTCCGCTGCTACTGATGCTCGGCGTGATGTTCGCGGCCTTCGAGAGTCAGGCAAATCCGCCTCCGACACACCCTGCGCAGGGAACAATTCAAAGCATTGATCTGACGAGCCGCACTTTGGTTTTGGCCGAGCCAAAGGCCGCGACAAATCGCGTTTTCGTTTGGAAAAGCTACACGCGCTTTCGTGCTGGCTGGCACAAGGCATCTCCAGATTCATTCCGCGCCGGCCAAGCCGTCAAAGTGTGTTACCGCCGAGAGGTCGGGCGGCTCGTGTTGTATGAAGTGCGTTTGAGCGAAGCCAACAGGAGTAAGCAATGAAAATCATGCGGAGCAGTTTGTTGGTTGCTGGATTGTTTCTCCTCGTGGCAGCCTTGCTCTGGTCCGGCTGCGCCAGTCACCGCAACTACACCGGGCCGGTCCACGGATTGGGCTTCAATGGAACAATCCAAGCCATTGATCTCACGAACCACAGCCTCACTTTGCAACCGTTGAAGCCGGGCGAACCTGTCGTCTTCGCGTGGGACAGAAGCACCAAATTCTGGAAGAATGGAATTCCAATCCGGCCCGAAGACGTTGAAACGGGAAAGTCGGTTCGCGTTCATTACCATCTTGCATCCGCGACACAGATTCATTTTGCAGCAAGTCAATACGTGGCGCATCACGTTTATGTCACCGTGCCCTATGCTCCCGTTCATTGAGCAGGCCAGCAAAATACACGGAGGGATTTTCCCCCGGATGACGTAATCAGTGTGAGGAGCGGAAAAGCTCCCGGCCACAAAGCGGAAAATTGCGCGACTCCGCTGCCCCAAATGCTGGGGGCGGAGTCGCGATGGTAATAGACCAACGACAGAAACTTGAAAATGACCTTGAAACCGATCCAGCACTTCTCCAACGTCCATTTCGCCCTCATCGCACTTGCCGTCGCGTTGGCGGGCGCTATCTTTCTGACCGGCTGCGCGTCATCGGACGGCGGCGGCGCGGACCACTCCCCTCATCAAGGCTCGTATCATTAGTCCATGTCCGACTCGCGCTCGCTCCCTGAATTAGCGAAACTCGACAGCATGAAGTCCAAAAGCAAATCCCGCCGTTGGCTGAGTGGCACGACCGGCCTCGTGCTTGTTGGCTTGTTGCTGGCCGGCTGTAAGGGCATCTCGACCAAAAGCGAGAGGGCTGCGCGCCGCCAAGCAGAGGAAGCGGCGAAGACTTATCGTCCGCGCGGTGAGAAGCCTGTGTTGCCGGAATTGACTGCTGGTTCCGGCCTGAGCAACTACCTCGCGTTCGCGATGCTCAATCAGCCCAAGGTGGAGGTGGCTTACTATGATTGGCTCGCGTCCGTTGAACGCATCACGCAGGCGCGTTCGTTGCCAGACCCGCAGTTGACGTTCCAGATGGACATTCAAAACATCGTCACGTCCGTCATGCCCGGTCTGATGGGGACGATTCCGTGGCCGGGCAAGTTGCGCGCCGGCGCGGAGATCGCCTCGGCGGAAAGCCAGTCCCGCTATTTCGTCTTTCAATCGACGGTGCTCACGAGCGC
>JANYBF010000563.1 GCA_025360895.1 Verrucomicrobiota bacterium | reverse complement strand
GCTGGCCGCCGGCTGGCCCGTGGACGCCCGGGGCCAACACCACGCCACCCCACTGCATTGGGCGACCTTTCATGGGAACGCGGAAATGGCCCGCGAGATTCTCCGGTACCATCCGCCGCTGGAGTTGACCGACGCCGATTTTCAAGGCACTCCGCTGGGTTGGGCCGGGGAGAGATTGGTGGCTAGATCAGGCTGGTTCACGAGCAGAGATTTCACGGCGGCTTCATCGGCCAGCCAGCCCGCGACCATTAGCTTCACGTCTGCGGGACTGCGTTCCATGAGCCAGCGGAAGACGTGGTCGTGGCCGAATTGTTTGGCGACCTCGTGCGGTGAAATGTGCCAGCCAAGGGTCCATTGATAAATCGTTCCGCCAGAGTGCGGATTGAGCTTCGGAAAATATTCGTCACTCACGCGCACATGAATGCTGTCGGGGTCGGCCTCCAGAAGTTTGCGAGCAAGGTCCGCGTCACCCAACGCGGCGGCCAGGAGAAGATCGGCCTGACACCCTCGCTGCACCAGGTAGCGCGCGACTTCCGTCCGCTCGCGGATCATCCATTGGGCGGCGGTGGATTCATGATCCACGTCGCGCGCATTGCTGTCCGCGCCGTGATCCAGCAGGAGTTTCGCAATTTCGATGGTGCTCGCAAAATGCAACGGCATCTGGCCATCTCCACCGCGCGCGTGGACGAGGGATGGATTGGCGGCGATGAGTTCACGGAGTTTCCCGATCAAGCCCAACCGCGCGGCGGCGTGGACATCCACAACGGCGCCCCGCTCGATGGCGTAGATGGCCAGGTCCGGCTCGGCGTTGTGCAAGAGTCCGAATCCGCCCGCCCACCAGCGGCTCCTGGCGTTGAGGTCCGCGCCAGCAGCGAGCAATAGATCCAGCATCTCTCGCGTACGGACGTTTGTGATCACCGGCGAATCAAAGGGGCCGATGGGCTCGTTGAGCTTCGCTTTGAACTCCGGATAACGATCCAACAACCGGCGCATCCCCGAGGCATCGTTTCCGTGAAACGCTTGCTTCAACTGTTCCATAGGGGCGCCCGTTTCAAACTGAAGGGACTCGATGTGCTCCTTGAGTTTGGGCCAACTGAGGAAACCATGTTCGCGGGCGATGACGAGTTGCGCGTCGTGCAGGCCGATGGATTTTCCCGGTGAACCACCGAAGTCGGGATGATTTTTTTGGAGCCGTTGGCGGGCGCCGGGATCGCCGGACTTCAGGGATTGGAGGAGTTCTTTGGCCTGCTTCCGGAGTTGTTCCAGATCGGGCCGCGCGGGCAATGACTTTGACATATAACCTTTCTGCTATCGCCTGTGGTCCGCACAGCAGGCAGCAGCAAGGTTGAGTTGGATCAACATTGACAGGTAGGCTCAGCCTTTTCCGCGGACCCGGATGCGCCCCGAACGCGGGACCAGTCAGCCACAATCGCCTCGGCCTGTCAATCGAACAACCGCTCCGGCACGGTCTGAATTTGGCTTTGAAACTCGGGAAAGCAGGAACACCAGTTCCCAACTGCAAACCAGTAGCCGGAACTCAAAACCCCAAAAATACCATCCAGAGAAATTAGACTTCAGCTTTCGATCTTCCGCTGCCCGCTTGAGACGAGTGAGACGAAGTCCTTTATGCGGACGCCCGCTCCCAACGCCCATCTTCTATCTCCTGGTCCTCGACTTTAGCCCGTTGCATTTCATAAGCTTCCCGTCGGCCACTCAGTTGTGGGCATCCGGCGGGCGGCGGACGGCCATGAGGCCACCGATAAGACGCAAGGTCGCCTGGCCCAAGCGGCCCGAGTTGGCGAGTTGCTGCTTCAAGGCTTCAAAGTCCCGTTGTCTGGCCTCGGTGGTGGTCAGATCGGTAAATGTAAGCTGGCAACGCTGTTGCAACCATAGGCCAAAATTACGCGGTTCCGTGGCATCGTCCGATTGGCTGTGAATGATGCGCCGTTGTTTCCCCACGTAGCTACGGTAAGTGCGGGCCGGCGCATTGGCCGCCACGGCCACCAGCAGATAAGAAGGTCCGCCATCCCCCGAATTGTCCTCAACCAGTTCCAAACCCACGGCTTCAAATTGCGTTGTCCGGTTGCTGCCGAAACGGCGTTGCCGGATCACCCGGCCGTTTTCGAGCCGCCATTCGATGCGCCCGAGACTCAACCAGACCGCGCCCCAGGCGGACAGCAGCATGAAGGCGGTTAAGATCACCGCCAGCGCCCATAATTTCGGCTGGGGCGCGGCGCGGGCAAGAACATAAAGCGCCACCGAAGCGATGAGGGCAAAGACGACCCACATCGTCAGCGCCTGTTTACGGCGGGTAACCGGATTTTTCACCAACACCGGGTCGCGCTCCAAAGAATTAATCTCGCACCAATTCTTGGGTAAGACCCCCGAAGCCGCGGGGTGGGCGGGAAGGTGGAAATGAGTGGTCAGTGCTTCCAGCAATTCAGCCCGGTTCCCGGGCGTGCCCAGCCGGGTCAACTCGATGACCCCTTGCGTTGTCTCCACACACAGCGCGGCCCTGTTCGCTTTGTAATGGAAACCACGGATGGCGTCGCGCGCCACTTGCCGGCGCGAACGGAACAATCCATAACTTTTCTCAACCTCAAGGGCATCCGCTCCGGCCCGGATGGCATCGCGCCCGAAAATGATGCGCAACAACTCGCGGCCGGCCGCCCATCCGCCCAGCGTCCATAACGCCAGCCAGAGCAGGAGGAACAATCCCGTGGGTAATGCTGCTTCCCAGTGGAGCGGCGCGCGACCGGTGCCGGGTGGTTGCCCGGTCAGCAGCGACCACGCGCCCAGGCCAAGAATCCCCAGCACGAAAGTTTCCCCGAGGGCCCAGCCCGTCAGCCAGACGCTGAGAAAGGCCGCCGAGACAAACCGACCGTAACCGGTTGGGCGCAATTGGACCTCCCAGCCGGTTGATGTACGATCCAGATTCACGGCCAAAACGCCGCAATTTATGAGCCAGCCAGGGCGGGGTCTAATCTCAGCCGAAACTCATGAACTCAAAAATCCCGTCTTCCGCTTGGGCCGCTTGGGACGAAGTCCTTTACGCGGATATCCGCTTTCCACGAGCTGTCATCAGCGTTCCGCCCTCTCCCAACTCCTGACTTCCAACTTCAATCTCCTAGTCCTCGACTTTAGCCTCCGGCCTCAATACGTTTTTGCCCCCTGGCGCGGCCAGAACCAACTCGCCGCCGTGATTTGGCATTGCACAAATTACATTCCTCTGTTGTCTATTAAGCGAAGCCGGACGCGCGGCCATCGCAAAACCAATCAATCGAAACAACCCTATGTTGAATCATCGAGCTTTTCACGTTTGCCTTTTGGGATTGACGCTTTCCCTGCTGCTGCCGTCCGCCCGGGCGGCGGCCGCGGAGCCGCCGATCGAGATTCCCTTCAGGAAATTCGTGCTGACCAATGGGCTGACCCTCATCGTGCATGAAGACCACAAGGCCCCGATTGTCGCGGTCAACCTCTGGTATCATGTCGGGTCGAAAAACGAAAAACCGGGCAAGACCGGTTTTGCCCACTTGTTCGAGCATATGATGTTCACGGGCAGCGACCATTTCAAAGGCAACGGGGATCAAAGTGCGTTTTTTGGCGCCATGGAACGGATTGGCGCCACCGACTTGAATGGCACGACGAGCAACGATCGCACGGATTTTTTTGAGAATGTGCCGAAGAACGCCCTGGATGTCGCTTTGTGGATTGAGTCCGACCGGATGGGGCATCTGCTGGGCTCCATTGATACGAACCGGCTCGATACGCAGCGCGGTGAGGTTCAAAACGAGAAACGTCAGGGCGAAAACCAACCTTACGGCGTCACCGAGGAGTTGATCGTCAAAGGCACCGCGCCCGTGGGCCATCCCTATTCGTGGACCGTGATCGGGTCCATGGAGGACCTCAACGCCGCCTCGCTTAGCGACGTGAAGGAGTGGTTCACGAACTATTACGGCGCGGCCAACACCGTGCTCGTGCTGGCCGGAGACATTGACGCCGACACCGCGCTCAAGAAGGTGGAACAGTATTTTGGTGACATCCCCGCCGGGCCGCCGGTGGCACGCTACCAAACTTGGGTCCCCCAAATCGCCGGCACCCGTCGTGAGGTGGTCGCCGACCGCGTCCCGCACGCGCGGTTGTACAAGGTCTGGAACATTCCGCCCTATGGCGAGGCCGACAATGTTTACCTCGACCTGGTGAGCGACGTGCTGGCCGCGGGCAAATCATCCCGGCTTTACAAGCGGTTGGTTTATGATGAACAGATTGCCACCGACGTTTCCGCGTCCGTCAGCCCGAATGAAATCAGCGGACAATTCATGATCGTCGCCACCGCCCGGCCCGGTGTGGATCTGGCGAAAATCGAAAAAGCGATTGACGAGGAAATGGCCCGCTTCCTTGCAAAGGGACCGACGACGGCGGAATTGCAACGGGCGAAAACGGGAAAGATCGCTGGCTTTGTGCGGGGGATTGAGCGCATTGGCGGTTTTGGCGGCAAATCCGATGTGCTGGCGATGAATGAAACCTATCGCGGCGACCCGGGCTTTTATCAAACCCCGCTGAAAAACACCCGCGAAGCCACGGTCAAGGATCTCCAAAGCGCGGCGAAACAGTGGTTGAACAATGACGTGTACATTCTCGAAGTCCGGCCCTACGCGGATTACGAAACCACGGCCAGTACCGTGGATCGCTCAAAGCTGCCCACGCCCGGTGCGGACCCGGAAGTGAAGTTCCCGGCGTTTCAACGCGCCACCTTGCCCAATGGTTTGAAGGTGATTCTGGTCGAACGCCATTCCCTGCCGTTGGTGCAATTCAACCTGCAACTGGATGCCGGTTATGCGGCGGATCAGTTCGCCATTCCCGGCACCGCGAAACTGACGATGCAGATGCTGGATGAGGGCACGGCCAAACGCTCTTCGCTCGAGATCAGCGATGAACTCGCGTCATTAGGCGCAAATCTCGGTGCCGGTTCCGGCCTGGATGTTTCCAGCGTCAGCCTGTCCACGCTCACGTCAACTTTGGACCGCGCGCTCGACGTTTACGCGGATGTGATTTTGAATCCGGCGTTTCCCAAAGCGGATTTTTTGCGCCTCCAAAAACAACTGCTCGCCGGGATTCAACAGGAAAAAACCGAGCCGTTCGGCATTGCTCTGCGCGTGTTCCCGAAACTCCTGTATGGCAGCGGCCACGCCTACGGGAATCCCTTGCGCGGCTCCGGCACTGAAGCTTCAGTCGGTAAACTGACGCCCGCCGACCTGCACAAGTTTCACGACACCTGGTTCAAGCCGAACCACGCTACGCTCGTCATTGTGGGCGACACCACGCTCAAGGAGATCCTGCCCAAACTGGAAAAACTCTTCGCCGGTTGGAAATCCGGTCCCGTGCCGACAAAGAACCTGGCCAACGTCGAGCACCAGCAGAAACCGTCCGTGTATCTGATTGACCGGCCCGGGGCCATCCAATCGCTCATTCTCGCGGGTCATGTGGGGCTGCCCAAATCCGACCCGGACAACATCGCCGTCGAGACGATGAACACAATTCTGGGCGGCACCTTTACATCGCGCGTGAACATGAACCTGCGCGAGGACAAGCATTGGGCGTACGGCGCGGGCACATTTCCGTTGGCGGCGCGGGGGCAGGGCCCGTTCGTGGCTTACGCGCCGGTCCAAACCGACAAGACGAAGGAATCCATGATCGAGATGGACAAGGAACTGCGCGGCATTTTAGGACCGCGCCCGGTTACCGGCGAGGAACTGGCCACGGCGCAGAAGAACCAGACCCTCAGCTTGCCCGGCCAGTGGGAAACCATTGGCGCGGTGGGCGGTTCACTCGACGAAATCGTGACGTTTGGTCTGCCGGAAAATTATTTCACCACCTATCCCGACAAGGTTCGGGCCCTCACGGTGAACGATGTGACGAAAGCCGCCCAGAAAGCGGTGCATCCGGATCAGTTGGTCTGGGTGGTCGTGGGGGACCGCTCCAAAATTGAAGCGCCCATTCGTGAACTCGGCTGGGGCGAGATCAAACTACTCGATGCCGACGGCAATGGAGTGAAGTAGCGGCCCTGGCCGGGACTCAGGAAAACACGCGTCCGATCCGGCGACTTCAGCCTTCCGTTGCTTTGGGGTTTCTAGTTACTACCGGTTTCAACTCACTGGCGACCGCGCCTAGCGCGCATCCGCGATGCGGAACGGCGATGCGAAAGCGGCGTGAGGGGTTAGGCGAGCGAAAGCTTTATGTCGAACTCAATGCAATCATCACCGCAGACCTTCCCATTCGACAGCGCATAGGTTTCGGTCGCAGCCGTGCGCAACATTTTGGCATTGGCGAGCACCCGATCTAAATCAGCGCGGGGCAGTTGCAGCGCAAGGCACTGATTGTCCTCTGGCAGAATCTTGGTCATTGTTTTCACGATCACCATTCCGGCAGCGTCCAGATATTCGCAAGGTCTCGTATGCATCACTATCTTCATATATGATGCTACCACTCTGCCAGCACGGCCCACGCGCGCAAGGGGAAAGCGATGCGCTAGGGGTTAGGGGCGCGGTTGATTCACCGGATCTTGTGCCGGAGGCCATGCGGTCGGTGTGAGCGACGGATCGGAACCTTGACGGCCAACCGGCGTGCCGTGGGGTGTTTTGCTACCGCTGCGGCGCCCGACGTTAACCCGGGTTTATGTT
>JANYBF010000559.1 GCA_025360895.1 Verrucomicrobiota bacterium | reverse complement strand
AACATAAACCCGGGTTAACGTCGGGCGCCGCAGCGGTAGCAAAACACCCCACGGCACGCCGGTTGGCCGTCAAGGTTCCGATCCGTCGCTCACACCGACCGCATGGCCTCCGGCACAAGATCCGGTGAATCAACCGCGCCCGGCAAGGTGTCTGAAACGATATGAAGCTTGCCTGTCACCCGCAGCCTGCGTTAGGCTGCGCCAGCAACTTCAACACACCAATAGCATGGCAACATTAAGCACGCAAACCAGCCGCATCAGCCGCCAGCAACTGAACACGAGCACGGTCTTGTGCGTGATCATGGGCGGCGGCCAGGGCACGCGGCTGTTCCCCCTCACCAAGGACCGCGCCAAGCCCGCCGTGCCCCTGGCCGGCAAATACCGGCTCGTGGATGTACCGATCTCCACGTGCATCAACTCCGGCTTCCGGCGCATCTACATTTTGACGCAGTTCAACTCCACCTCGCTGCATCGTCACCTGTCGCAATCCTACAAGTTCGATCATTTCACCGGCGGCTTCGTGGAAGTGCTCGCCGCGCAGCAGACGTTCTCCGACACGTCCTGGTACGAAGGCACGGCGGATGCCGTCCGGAAGAACCTGATTCACTTTCTTGATCATGACTTTGAGTATCTGGTAATCCTCAGCGGCGATCAGTTGTTTCGCATGGATTTTCGCCGCATGATCGTCGAACACAAGGAGGCGGGGGCCGATGTAACCATCGCCACGATCCCCGTCGGGCGGACGGAAGCGCAGTCGCTGGGTATCATGCAGATCAATGAGGAGCGGCGCATCACGCGGTTTGTCGAGAAGCCCAAGGATCCGGCGGTGCAGGATTCGCTGCGACTGCCGGCCGAATGGCACACCAAGTTGGGGATTGAGGACGGGCAGGAACAATTTCTGGCTTCGATGGGCATCTACGTCTTCAACCGCGACGTCCTCCGCAAGCTGCTCGACAACACCCAAACTGATTTCGGCAAACACATCATCCCGCAGGCCATCGAGACGCATCGCGTCTGCTCGCATATTTTCCAGGGCTACTGGGAGGACATCGGCACCATTCGCGCGTTCTTCGACGCCAACCTCGACCTCGCCGCCGAACTACCCCGGTTCAACTTCTTTGACATGAGCGCCCCGATCTTCAGCCGCCCGCGCTTCTTGCCGGGTTCAAAAATCAACGGCGCCCAGATTGATCACGCCGTGGTTTCCGACGGCTGCATCATCAACCAGGCCAAGATCTCGAACAGCATTGTCGGCCTGCGCATGCTGGTCGGCGCAGGCACCGAACTGCACCGCGTCGTCGCCTTGGGGTGCGACTATTACGAATCCAAGGAATCAATCGCCGAACACGAAAAAGCCGGCAAACCTCGGGTCGGCATTGGTTCCGGTTGCCGCATCGAAAACGCGATCATCGATAAGAACGCCCGCGTCGGCAACAACGTTGTCATCTCGCCGGCCGGCAAGCCGGACAATGTTGATCACCCGCTTTATTACATTCGCGACGGCATTGTCGTCATTCCCAAAGGCGCCTCGATCCCGCATGGCACGGTGATTTGACTGCCGCGCGCCTCCCGACCCAAATCCCGTTGACGCTGCCGCGTCATTATTCGCATGATGCCCCCCAGCGGGCGGTATTGTCCCGCACGCATTTAAACTGAAACGGCTGAAACTGAAATTGATCATGAATCTGGACGCTCTCTACTCCGAATTAACACTCAAAACGAATGCCAAGCTCGCGCTCATCGTGCTCGACGGGCTCGGCGATCTCGCCACGAAGGAACAACATTATCTTACCCCGCTCGAAGCCGCTCACACCCCGAACCTGGACGCGCTCGCCAAAGATTCCGCGCAAGGCCGCATGATTCCCGTCGCCCCCGGCATCACGCCCGGCAGCGGACCGGGCCACCTCGGTTTGTTCGGTTACGATCCGCTCGAATTCCAAGTCGGCCGCGGGGTGATCGAAGCGCTGGGGCTGGGCGTCGAGCTCAAGGCCGGCGATGTTTGCGCCCGGGCGAATTTCGCCACCCTGGATGCCAAAGGAATCGTCACCGACCGCCGCGCCGGGCGCATCCCGACCGAAACGTGTGAAAAGCTCTGCGCGTTGCTCGCGGCAAAGATCAAGAAAATCGGCGACACGCAGATCCTCATCCGGGCGGGCAAGGAACATCGCTTCGTCGTGGTCTTTCGGGGCAAGGGCCTGGAAGGGCCGCTCACAGACGCCGACCCAAATCGCGAAGGTTACGCCGTGCCGACCGTCAAGCCGCGCGACCCCAGGAATGCGAAGCAGAAGAAAATGGCCGGACTGATCGCGGCGTTTTACAAAGCGGCGCTGCCGATTCTGGCGAAAGAAAAGCCGGCCAACGGTTTTCTCATGCGCGGCATTGCGCATCAGCCGAAGATTCCGCTGTTCGAGGAGCGTTACCGGCTCAAGCCCGTCGCCTTGGCGGTTTACCCCATGTACAAAGGCCTTTCGCAACTGGTGGGCATGACGAAGATCGAAGGTCCGCAGACCATCGCGGAACAATTCGAGCGTTACCTGACCGAGTACGACCGCTTCGATTTTTTTTTTATCCACTACAAATACACCGATAAAGCGGGCGAGGACGGCAACTTTGCCGCGAAGAAGAAGGCCATCGAAGACTTCGACGCCGCGCTGCCCATTCTATTGAAGAAGCGGCCCGACGTGCTGGCCATCACCGGCGATCACTCGACGCCGGTCGCGGCGAAAGGCCACTCCTGGCATCCGCAACCGGTGTTACTGCACTCGGCGTTGAGCGGCTCGGACAAGCTGGAGCGGTTCACTGAGACGGGCGCAAACAGCGGTTCACTCGGCGTGTTTGAGGCGAAGTACCTGCTTCGACTCATGCAGGCCAACGCCAAGCAGTTTGATAAATTTGGGGCGTAGTTGCCCGGGCCCGGGCGGGGCGAGGAACTCAAGCGGCGGTGTGGATTTCAAGAACAACAGGCTGCATCAGTGGTGAATGGAAAAGCTGGCGTGAAAACGCATGAGTGATCCATACCAAGAACCATTCATGTTCTTGTCCGCTCAGAGTGACTCTCATCTTCCAATTTTGTCGCTCACATGGTATCCACGGAGTCAAATGCCATGATTGCAATCAGGCAAACACTTCAAGGGATCTGTTTCTGGCTCTTCGGCACAGGTTCGTCCACCGGGCAGACCCACTATTGTCTGGTAGGCAATATCGTCGAAGAACATGCGTTCGGTGAATCCCGCGAACTGCTCCAAGGGACAAAACACTTCACTTCCGGCACCAAGGTTTATTGTCTCCCGCCGCAGTGGGGCGACGGTTACGAGAAAGCCATCGTCGTTGGAATCTGCCGAAAATCACGGCGCTGGATCACCGTCGTCATACCCACAAAACTCATCACCAATTGGCGTGCCAAGGCGGTATACAAGACCACTGTCCAACGCCGGATTCACTTGGGATTCCAAGGCTTCAATGCGCAGTGGAAGACTCAGAAAGAAGTTGCGCGTTGGGTCGCCAGCCTCCGTCAGCGAGGCGGCACATCCAGCTAACTCGCTTCCTCACCACCCATGAGTGCCACTACCCGCAAACATCGGAAGTTGATCGAAGTTCTCCGAGAGACCAGGGATTTTCTCGCACGTCCGGGGAACGATTTTTCCTGGTCTTCCTGGGAAGACACGGCGGCAGCTTTGCGAGAGCTAGATGGTTTGATCGCGTGCGTCGAGGTGGGCGAATTTCCACCACGTTCTGAGATCGAAGTGTTGTTTCTACCCACCGGTCCGATTCAAGGTGAGCCTGAGCAGTGGTTGGGGAGACGAGTTCCTTGTGCTGGCAAAACGATTTGATGCAGCGATGCACACAACCTACGGTCGCGACCTCGGAGTCGCCAAAACCCAGCGTGCCGAATTTTCCGCTCAAATGCACCAGCTCTTCGGCGGCGATTTGCGCTGGTTTTGTACGGTGCTGTTTCTACTCAGCTTCGGGTTTGCCACCTATCTTTCTCTGACAACAGAGGTGGTCGAAGTTTACTTTCCGCTCCGTCTGAAGGGTCAGTCACTCCTACGCGCTATCACATTAGCGGCTCTCGTGTTTGGCGCGCTGGGGGGCATCAATTGGTATTCGTGGCTGAAGAACAACCGTAAGCCATGAAGTTTGCCACCTTCACGAGATTTTTCAGGGCAGGTGTTTAATTCCCGCGAGCTGCTGTCAAGACTGGAACTTCAAATCCAGACCCGCCGGCCAGCCGTTGAAGTTGCCGCTGACATGTTCAAACTGGTCAACGGGCGGCGGTGGCCAACAGCGCCAGCGACGGTAAAAATGTCAGGTGGAACTTTCGGAACATGTCCGGTCTTCCCTGAGCAACGACGCGTTTACGGGCTGGCCACTTTCACGCAACGAAAGCCGACATGATCGGAGCCGGTGGTGACTTCGCCTTTGCCGCGCGTTCCGACCATGTAGCGGGTGCAGTATTGGTCCGTGCAAAGGAACGAACCGCCGCGATGCACGCGCTTTTTCTCCGTCGGTTCGGCGGGATCATACGGGGAGGTCGGACCAGGCGGATTCCGCGGCACGCCGCCGCCCGCGAGTTTGAGGCGCGCATAATAATCGGGCCGATACCAGGCGCTGCACCATTCCCACACATTGCCCGCCACGTCATACAGGCCGTAGCCGTTGGGCGGAAATGATTTCACGGGTGCGATACCGGCGAAGCCGTCGTCCCCGGTGTCCTTCATGGGGAACTGGCCTTCGTAAATGTTCGCCATCCATTTGTCCTTTGGTTTCAACTCATCGCCCCACGCGTAAAGTTTGCCGCTCAAACCGCCGCGCGCCGCGAATTCCCATTCGGCCTCGGTCGGCAGGCG
>JANYBF010000544.1 GCA_025360895.1 Verrucomicrobiota bacterium | reverse complement strand
TTCTGGTTGGCGCCAATTGTTGGTGCCGTTCTGGCCGGAGTTGTTTATCCCTTGGTCGCCTGCGAGCGGGCAGGGCATGGCAAGTGACAAACGGAGTCATTGGGTTGACGGCAAAGTGGGTGTTGCCGCATCCTCTTGGCGGTATGAAACATGGTGATCTGAAATCCCAGCAACTTGGATGGCTCATTTGCCCTCGCCCGGATGGCCGGGGGGTTGCCGGTCGTTGTCACTGTCCTTAATTCCAGCCCAGCAATTGCATGTTCAAATCCATTTACCTTCCGATAACGCGGCGTGCCACCCGGCGGCCCCGGCGACGTTTTCTCCAGACCACCGGTTGGCTCGCGTTTGCACTTTGCGTGCCGGCGGTGTTTGCGGCCGATTCGCCACCGGCGACCGGTGAGCCGCTGCGCGTGGGAGTTTCGCCCGTGTTTCCGCCGATGGTATTTAAACAGGGCAAGGAGCTGGTGGGCGTGGAAGTGGATATGGCCCGGAGTCTCGGCGAATATCTTGGCCGGCCCGTTGTATTTGTGGAGGTGCCGTGGAAAGATCAGATCGCAGCGCTCACCGCCAAGCGCACGGATATTATCATGTCCTCGATGTCCATTACCGAGTCGCGCCGGTTCGTCCTCAACTTTTCCCAGCCCTACTTCGTCATCGGGCAGTTAGCGCTGGTCCGACGGGAGGATAAAAACAAGTACTTGATGGGCTTTCCGATGGATCTGAAAGGTGCGATCGGAGTGATCCCGGCGACCACGGGTGAGTTTCTCATCCAGCGAGACTATCCCAAGACCAAACGGCTGGCCTGCAAAGATGGCGAGGCGGGGGCGCAGGCGCTCATCCGGAAAAAGGCCGAACTCTTCTTTGCCGATTCCACCCTGGTCTGGTATCTGGCCGGGATGCACGCGGGGGATGGGTTAGCCGTGGCGCCGATGGCTTTGTCCGAGGAACAACTGGCATGGGCGGTCCGCAAGACTGACGACGCGCTGCTGGCCTCGGTCAATACATTCATCACGCAGGCGCGAAAAAACGGTACGTTCTTGAAAGTGTTCCAGCGTTGGACTTCGGTCGGCAACTGATTAATTTCCCGCTCCGGTTGCGGAAGAAAATTGCCCGCCCAACCGGACCCGTGCCACCCTGGCGAACCGTGACGGAGATGTCGGTGGACTAATTTTAAGGTCGCATCCGAAGGGCTGAAACCGTTAGGCACTCAAACAATAATTATGAAAACGAACAATTTTCGCCGGTTGATGCCCTTGGCGCATTGGGATATCCCTCGGCGTGTGCATCGCCGCCCGACCCTGTTGGCCGTCGGCTTCGCGCTCCTCGGCGGCGTGTTTTTTTCCGGGTGCGCCACGAACAAGCCCGCCTCGGCCAGCTTTGCCTCCGTGGTGATTGCCAACCAGAGTACCGAGACGATTCAGGATACCACCATGCTGGTATTCGGGGAAGCGGGCTACAAGGCGAATCGCGTTCCCGACGGGACGATGGTCTTTGAGAAGGAAGGTTCGCGCGGGGACCAAATTGTTTATGGAGGATTGGGCGGTGCCGCTTACGGGGGAGCGGTCACGGTGCGGGTGCGGGCGGAAATCGTGGATTTGGCGGGCCAGGATGCGCGGCGCTTACAATGTCAAGCCTACATGGTACGCGATGCCGGCTCCGGAATCTTCGAGGACAAATCCCGCCTGGCGGACTTCCGCAGCGGGCCCTACCAGAAACTCCTGGATGAAGTGGCGACCAAACTCAAATTCAAATGAGCTCAGCGCCTTTGCGTTTCCGGCGCCTTAAAATCCAACCGAACTCAAGCCCGTTGCCTTCGAATATAAAATGAAACCCACGATCCCATCCCTTCCGATCCTGGCGGGGCTTGCACCCGTCGCCCTCGCCCTGTTTTTGAGCGCGGGTTGTGCCGCGTCCCGTCCCGACAAAGTCAACCCGACGGCGGTCAGTATTCTGGCGGCGGCGACGAACATCGCCGCCCTGCCGGCGGAGATTGGCAAGACGCTGGCCTCCTTGAGCTACTTGGTGAACCAGCCAGCCGCGGACTTGCGCCCACAGTACAAATCGTTTGTTTTCAATCTCGCCGTGGTCGAGGACGCCGGAAAAGAAATTGTGGATGCCCGCATGGAGTTGGGCGAGCAGGGCAAGGCGTATTTTGCCGACTGGGACGCCCAGCTCGCGCAGATCAAAAACGAGGACATCAAGGCCCGCAGCCAAAGCCGGAAAAATGAAGTTATGCAGCAGTTGCAGGCGATCAAGAAGAGTTACGCCGAGGCGGAGGTAGTGTACCGACCGTTTATTTCCGGGCTGAAAGACGTGCAAAAATATCTCTCGGTGGACTTGACCACGGACGGGGTGGCGGCCATCCAAGGCACCGTGACCAAGGCGGTCGCCGACGCCGTTCCGCTGAACGCGTCGCTCACCAAACTGGCCAATGACTTTAAGGCGCTGGGCGTGGCCATGTCATCGGCCACTCCGGCGGCTGCGAAATAGACCGGGGTCAGGCCGGTTAGGCGTTGCAGAAAAACTTGGGGATTACTGGCCTTGTCGCCATAGATTGCCAGCTTCCATCCAATTCTTGACGTAGGTCGCCGGTTTAAGCGAAAGAGCTTTCACCGAACTAATTCTCTGGGCAGACTTCTTTTCATGAATCCAATCGAATGTTCGGTCAGTCTGCATCCGTATTTCAAAGTTCATGCGGGCCAATTGCCGGCGGTGAAGGCGTTGCTCCGCGCGTTTGTCGCGAAGACCGCGACGGAGGAAAAAGTCATCGGCTACGAATTCACCATCAACGGGGATGAGGTTTTCTGCCGGGAGGCGTACACCAGCGCCGAGGGGGTGCTGGCGCATTTGACCAATGTGGACGCCGAATTGGACAAGATGCGCACGCTGGCCACCCTGGCGCGGCTGGAGGTTCATGGCCCGGCGGGAGAGCTAGAAAAACTCAAGGGCCCGCTTGGCGCGCTGAATCCGCAATGGTTTGTTTACGAGTGCGGGGTGCGGCGTTAACCCGGTCGGCCGACGTTGGGCAGGTCACCCTTGATGGGCCGGTGACCCAGGCGGGCGACGGCCTCGGACCGCGAGCGGACGTGCAGTTGGGGCATTTGCTCCTGTACTTGAGCCGCCTTCGCCGGGTCCGGTCGGGGGCAACCCCCACGCAGGTCCGCAGGTTATTTGACTTTTGCGGCCAACTCGCCGATTAGATTGCGGCCTCGCCCCTGCGGGGATGTTTTGATTTTTAAAAAGCAATGAGTCTGGCTATGAAGAAGTTTTTCGCGGTTGCAATTTTCGGCCTGCTGGTTTTGGCGGCTCCCGCCGCGCCCATTTTCTCCACCAATTCCGTCTGGCGTTATGTTAAAGGCTACGCCGAAGCATCAACGCCGGACGCAACGGCGTGGCGGTCGCCGGTTTTCGATGATGCGGGTTGGGACTCAGGTCTGGCGCCGTTTTATTATGATACCGATACGTCGGCCAGCGGCTACACGGGAAACACGGAATTATCCGATATGTCCGGCGATTACACCTGTGTTTTTCTGCGCCAGACGTTCGTGGTAACGAACGTCGCGGCGTTGGGCCAATTGCAACTGGCCGCGCGCAGCGACGACGGTTTCATCGCCTGGATCAATGGGATGGAGGTGGCACGCTTCAACATGCCGGCCGGCGCGGTGGGTTACAACGATTCGGCGTTGTCGGCGTTGGCCGAGCCACTTTCGGTTCAAAATTTCGTGCAAGACCGTCCCGGCGATTTTCTAGTGCCGGGAACAAATGTCATTGCCGTCCAGGCGTTCAATTCGTCCTTGGCCAGCAGTTCGGATTTTCTCATCTGGTTGACGCTGGATGCCACGCGCGACACGGCGGCGCCGATTGCCGGTTCGATTCCCGCGCCCGGGGCCACGGTGCGCAACCTCTACAACGTCGAAGTGGATTTCAACGAATCCGTGACCCATGTGGTGGCGGCGGATTTGTTGATCAACGGCAGTCCGGCCACGAACCTCATCGCTTACTCGGCGTCGCAATATGTTTTTGAATTTTCGGCGCCCCCGACCGGCACGGTGCAGTTAGCGTGGGCGGCAGGGCAGGGCATCACGGACCTCGCCGGCAATCCTTTCACCGGTGGCGCGTGGGCGTACACGCTGGACCCGAATGCGCCGGCGCCGGACATTCAGATTTCGGAGTTCATGACGGACAATCAGAATTCCATCCGGGACGAGGACGGCGCATATTCGGACTGGATCGAACTGCTCAATCCCACCGATGACGACAGCAATCTGCAAGGTTGGGCGCTCACGGACGACAAGCAGGAGCTGACCCGGTGGCGTTTTCCGAATGTGACGCTTTCAGCGCACAGTTACCTGCTGGTGTTTGCCTCGGGCAAGGACCGGACGAACGCGACGGGACAACTGCACGCGAATTTCCAACTGGCGGGCTCCGGTGAGTTTCTGGCGCTGGTGGACGCGGCCAGCAACATCGTCTCCGCTTTTGCGCCCGTCTATCCACCGCAACTGACCAATGTCTCTTACGGCCGCGACCGCATTTCGCCAAATCTGACGGGCTTTTTCGCCACCCCCACGCCAGGCGCCCCGAATGCAATGGTGGGCGCGGGCTTTGCCCCGGATGTGCAGTTCGGGCGGGCGGGCGGCACCTTCCTCAGCTCGTTTTTCTTGCAACTCGCCACGCCGTCCACCAACGCCACGATCCGCTACACGCTGGACGGCAGCGCGCCAACGGAAAGTTCCCTGCTTTACACCAACCTGATCTCGATCAGCGCCTCCGTGCAGGTGCGGGCGCGGGCTTTTGCGCCGGGGCTGTTTCCGGGATCGTTGCATAGTGAAAGCTACCTACCGCTCAGTGCGGGCCTCGCCGCGATCAGTTCGGATTTGCCCGCTCTCGTGATTTACAATTTTAACGGCGGCGGCGTGCCGGTCAACACCCGGCAGTTTGCGAATTTCTCGATCTACGAAGGGGCCGGCGGTGGCACACGGTTGACGAACGCCGACCTTGAGTGTGCGGGGTTCGGTTCATGTGCGCGGTTCGAGTACGCAGGGGCTGCCCAAACAAAGTTTTGCGGTTGAATTCTGGAACGAGTTCGACGACGACAGTGAATTTTCACCGCTGGGTTTGCCCGCCGAATCAGACTGGGTGCTTTATGCCCCGAACAATTTCGAACCGGTGCTGATTCATAATCCCCTGGCGTATCAGTTGAGCAATGAAATGGGCCGCTACGCCTCGCGCACCCGGTTCGTGGAGGTTTATTTGAATACGGACGGCTCGGCCCTTTCCCCCGCACATTACAACGGGATCTATGTGCTCGAAGAAAAAATCAAGCGTGATGGAAATCGCGTGGCGGTCGAGAAGCTGGAGCCGGAGGATCTGGCGGCGCCGGCGATCACCGGCGGTTACATTATGAAAGTGGACCGTCTCGATCCGGGCGACGGCGGATTCTCTGCGGCGGGCCAGAGCATCGCCTATGTTTATCCAAAAGAGGCGGACATCGAGACGGCTCAACGGGCACCGCAGAAAACCTACCTGCAAAATTATCTGAATGCCTTCGGCACGGCGTTAAACGGCGCGAATTACACCAATCCCACCAATGGATATCGCGCCTACGTGGAAACGGATTCCTGGGTGGATCATCATCTCTTAAACGTGACGACCTTCAATGTGGACGCGCTGCGGTTGAGCGCCTATTTCTCCAAACCGCGCAATGGTAAATTGTCGTTCGGGCCGGTCTGGGATTTCGACCGCACGCAAGGTTCGACTGACGGGCGCGATTTCAATCCGCGGATCTGGCGCTCGGCTGTGTCCGATCTGGGGACCGACTTTTTCAACTATCCCTGGTGGGGGCGGATGTTCACTGACTCTGATTTCTGGCAGCAGTGGATTGACCGGTATCAGGATTTGCGGACCGGCGTCCTGGGCACCAATCATCTCTTTGCCGTGATTGACACCCTCGCCAATCAGGTCCGCCAGCAGCAGCCTCGGGAGGCCGCGCGCTGGCCATTGCTCACCCGGCCACGGAATGGCACCGCTTCGGGGGCGGGCTATAGTCACACCTTTCCCGGCACGTATCAGGGCGAGGTGGACTTTCTCAAGCAGTGGTACCGCGAGCGGCTGGACTTCATGGACACCAATTTTCTTGCCCGCGTGGAGTTCAATCAAGACGGCGTTGCGATTAACGCCGGCTTTGCCCTCACCATGACCGCGCCTGCGGGGGCAACGGTTTACTACACCACGAACGGGACGGATCCACGTCTGGCCGGCGGCGGCGTGGCGCCGGGGGCGCAGGTTTATACCGCGCCCGTCATTCTGCCCACCACCACGACTGTTCGGGCGCGCGCGCGGGACTTGAATCATCAAAACCTTACCGGCGCGAATAATCCGCCGCTCTCGAGTCCGTGGTCCGGAATGCGGACCGCTGCCTTCGTCCTCGTCTCGCCGCCGGTCATCACGCTCGCGCCAGTCAGCCTCGCGGCTTATCCCGGCCAAAGCCCAAGGTTCACTGTGACGGCTACCGGAAGTCCCGCGCCGGCCCATCAATGGCAATTCAACGGTGCCAATATCGCCGGCGCCACCAATGCCCAACTCACGGTCACCGTCCTACAAACCAATCAGGCCGGCCTCTACTCCGTCCTCGTCAGTAACCTCGTGGGCAACACCAATCTCTCTGCGACCCTCACTGTCACGCCCAAGCCGAACCTCGTCATCACCGAAGTCATGGCGAATGCCGCGAGCGGCGTCGGGGGCCATCAGGATTGGTGGGAGTTGAGCAATCTCGACACATTCGCCGTGAACCTGCGCGGCTACCGGTTTGACGACGACTCGGCGTCCCTGACGGCGGCCTATCAGATCACGAACGACGTGACCGTGGTGCCGGGTGAATCCATCGTGTTCGTGGAAAACATGACGCCGGACGCCTTTCGCGAATGGTGGGGGCCGCAAAATCTCCGGGCCGGGTTGCAAATCATTCCTTACGTCGGCGCTAGCCTGGGTTTGGGCGCCAACGGTGATGCGATCAACTTCTGGAACGCCGCTGCGAACACCAACACCGACCGAATTGCCGGGGTGACCTTTTCCGCATCCACGCGTGGCGTTTCGTTTGGGTACGATCCTGCAACGCAGCTCTTTGGCGGGCTCAGCGCGCCCACCGTCAACGGCGCATTCGCGGCGGCGGTGAATGGCGACCTCGGTTCGCCCGGCGTCGTTGTCAACCAGCCGCGTTTCGCCACGTTGAATCAAGACGGCAATGGTTTGAGCCTGACGTTCGTCACGCAACCCGGGCGCAGCTACGACATCCAATACAAAGATCATCTGCCTGACGCCACATGGACGACGCTCACCAACGTGGTCGCCACCAGCAATTTGTTGACGATCACCGATCCTGCGTCCCTTACAAGCGCCAGCCGCTTCTATCGCGTGGTGTTGTTGCCGTAGGGCGAAGACGGAACTTCCCCGATGCGGTGGACTAGGCTCATTTCAACGGCATGCCCGGCTCGGGCTTGCCGTTGGTGGTGAGGATTTGGAAATGATGCACTCCGGCCGCCAGCGGATGGTCGCTGGTCCAGACGATTTTATTTTTCGGAGTCACTTCGACCATTGAGCTGCCTTGGTTGGCGGCGTGACTCCCGACCACGGTGTTGCCATTGGCCAGTCGCTGCGCGCCGCAAGGGTCGTTGAACAGTCCGTGGACGTCGGCGTTGGTCACTTTCCAGACGATCTCACCGCGCGGATTCAATTCCACCACCTTGTTCCCGTGCGTGAGCGAGACGACGGTATTGCCGTTATCTAGCCGGATAGCGGTGAACGGCCAGTTCTCGGCTTTACGGCCCCCCAGTTCCTCGAAGTCAGTTCTGAAGACACGCACCACTTTGCCCTCCGGCGAATACTCCTTCACGGCGAAGGCCAGCAGGTGCGGGACGAGGTAGTTCCCGTTTCGCAACTGCCGCGCCATGCGCGTTTGCATGTGGGTGTTGTCGGTTTCGGGTTGCAACGGGACGTCGCGGACGATGTTTCCCTTCGGATCAACTTCCAAGAGGCGCGGGCTTGCGCCTAGTTCAGTGACCAGCGTGTTGCCGTTGTAGAGTCGTTGTGTGGTGCCGATCTCGCCGTTCTCCTTGCTTCGTTGGTAGGAGAAAATCACCTGCTTCGCCGGGGTCACCTCCACCACCCGATCACTGAAGGCCAGTAGGACGTTCCCGTTCGGCAGCACGAAACCATCGCGGGAACCGCCGTCATATTCCCAGGTCGCCGTGCCATCCTCGCCGATGATCGCTGTCTTGTTGCCCAGGACCAGATACGAATGATGGAGGGTAGTTGCCGAAGTTGCTTCCGCCGACCGAATGGAGGAGATGCCTCCGGTGAGGGCGAAGAAAATCAAGATGCCAAGGATGGTTCGCATTTGTTCTAGCGCGACGCTAGCTGGAACGGCCGCCGGGCGAAAGGGTTTTATCGTCTGACACCGAGAGGGTCCGGAGGTGAGCAAAATAAAACTTTGTCGGTTTGAACGGGCGAGGCAATGAATTCTATTCGCCTCGCCGCCCGATTTGTCGCAATCTACCAACCAAGTTACGAATGCCCACCGTCTCGTTAACCGCCGCTTGGACCGTTGTATTCGCGACGATGTTATTGTCGTCGCGCGGTGAGGTCTTGGCTCCGGATGGTGAGTTTTTTGAAAAGAGTATCCGGCCCGTCCTCGCCGAGCACTGCTATGAGTGCCACAGCGCCACGAGCACGAAGCTCAAGGGGGGGCTGCGCGTTGATAGTCGTGCCGGCTTGCTGCACGGAGGCGACACCGGCCCCGCCATCGTAACCGGCAAACCGGAAATGAGCCTGCTCATCACCGCGATGTCGCATCGCGATAAGGAACTGGCTATGCCGCCGAAGCAACCCAAATTGCCGGAGGCCGTGGTGGCCGACTTTGAGCGTTGGATCCGCGACGGAGTCGTCTGGCCCGGAGCCGAAAATGTCGCTGCTTCTGTGAAAGCAGAGAGCTTCGATCTCGTGGGACGAAAGCAACGGCTGCCGTGGATTTGGGAGACGCCGCAGCGACAAAGCCTTCCTCGCGTCAAGGACGCCGCCTGGCCGCTCAGCGCCGTGGATAGTTTCATTTTGGCTCGCCTCGAAAGGGATGGGATGCAACCGGCCCCGTCTGCGGATCCAGGGATCTGGCTGCGCCGGGTTTATTTCTCGCTGATCGGCCTGCCGCCGTCGCCCGAGGAACTCACCGCCTTTTTGAACGACCGCTCGCCCGCCGCGCGAGAGTGGGTGGTGGATCGGTTGTTGGCGTCGCCGCAGTTCGGCGAGCGTTGGGCGCGGCATTGGTTGGACCTTGTGCGTTACGCCGAATCGCGCGGGCACGAGAGTGATTTTATCATTCCCAACGCCTACGAATATCGAGACTACGTCATCCGTGCGCTCAACGCCGACGTGCCTTACGACGCGTTTGTCCGCGAGCACATCGCCGGCGATCTGACGCCCAAGCCCCGGCGCCATTTGGAGCAAGGATTCAACGAATCCGTTCTCGGCACCGGCTGGGCTTTTCTAGGAGAAGAAATTCACGCGCCGGTGGACACGCGCCAGGATGAAAACGACCGGATTGACAATCGCATTGACGTAATGTCGAAGACGTTTCTGGGTCTGACGGTTTCGTGTGCCCGATGTCATGATCACAAGTTCGACGCGATCTCCCAGCGCGACTATTATGCGCTGGCCGGCTTTTTTATCAGCTCAAGTCAACGACTGGCCCGCTTCGAGACGATGGAGAACGAGCGTGAAGTGGCCGGTCAATTGGAAGACCTGAAAGCGCGGTGGGCAACCAATCTGACCACGAAACTTTCGGCCGCCCAAGCCCCCGTCCTCGCGAAGTTGAAGGATTATTTGTCGGCGGCCGTCGAAGCGGCCAAAACTGAAACCGCTGAAACCCCCGCGGCCCCCAAAGCTGGTGTGCGCTTCCGTTCATCGGCGCTGCCTCAGTTAATCACTAATGCCGTCGGACACCTCGCGGTTGAACGTTCCTTGGACCCGAACATCCTTGGCCAGTGGACGGCTGCATTGTGGAATGCCGTCAATGATCGGGCCGATGTGCTTCATCCACTGGCAACAATGGTTTTTACAAACGCGAGTCAGATCGAGAGCCCCAATGTCCAGCCGGGCGAATTCAAGCTGCCAGACGGCGCGCGGGTCGTGGTGGATTTTGGAAAACTCACCGCGCGCGAATGGTTCGCCGATGGGGTTGGCTTTGGTCTCCGTCCGGTGCAGCCGGGTGAACTGCAAGTCGTCGCCCCGTACGCGACCAACGGTCCCGCGTTGCGCCTTGCTACCCGCGCCGCCGCCCAATCCGATTTTGATTGGCGCGAGCTTGATCTCAGCCCCGGCGTCGAACGCGAGCCGACGATGTTCGGGAGTTGGAAACGCGATGGCGTCATGTTGCGATCGCCCAAGTTCGAGTTGATCAGCGGCAAGATTTATTACTTGGTCCGGGGCAGTGGACGAATCCTGGCGAGTGTGGACTCGCAGCGCTTGGTCACCGGTCCGGTACAAACGGCGCAGGTTCGTGAGTGGGCCTACAAGGACAACTGGCATTGGGTGGCGCATGACCTTTCGGAATACCCGGGGCATCGCGTTGCCATCGAATTTTCACCGGGCAATGAGTTCGACACGGCAATTGCGCTGATCGTCGAATCCGAGCAGCCGCCTGTCGAACCTTCGTCATCGGGCCAGCACCTGGCGGAAATCCTGAAGGAGCGAAACGTGACCACCGTCGCCGATGCGACCGCCGTGTATCAGGAGATTTTCACTGCGGCGTCCCAGTCGGTGTGTGTCGCGGGCACGGCCGGCTGCGCACTGGAAATCGCGAGTTGGCTGGCCCAGCGGCCGGAATTGTTTTCCGGCAAGGATGGTGAATGGCCGGAGCCCGTGAACGGAACGATCCGCGAATATCTCAAGGAACGGGAGCCACTCGTCGGCCGCGTTCAGTGGAAATCCCGGACGGCGCCCGCGATGATGGAAGGCAATGCCATGGATGAATACCTCCTCGTGCGTGGCAAGCATCAGACGCCGAAAGGACTCGTCCCCCGGCGATTTTTGGAAAGCATTGCCGGTCCAGGCCCAATCGGTGAAGCGCAGGGCAGTGGCCGACGGCAATTGGCCGAAATCAAGACCGACCCAGAAAATCCGCTGCTGGCCCGGGTGCTGGTCAACCGGGTCTGGCATCATTTGTTCGGTCGTGGGATCGTCGCCACCGTGGACAATTTTGGCTGGCTCGGCCAGCGCCCGACCCATCCCGAACTGCTGGACGATCTGGCAGCAACCTTCATCACGGAGGATCGTTGGTCGCTCAAGCGTTTGCTGCGCCGGCTTGTGCTCTCGCGCACTTACGCCATGTCGAGCAAACCCGCCGATGCCGCCGCTGAGCAATGCGACCCCGAGAACCTGCTCCTGCATCGCATGAATCTGATGCGACTGGAAGGCGAGGCGATCCGTGACGCCATGCTGGAAGTGTCCGGGCGGCTTGACCGGCGGATGTTCGGCGCTTCGGTGCCGCTGCATCCGTCGCAATTTGTCGAGGCCCGCGGCCTGCGCAGCGAACGCGGCCCGCTCGATGGTGAGGGCCGGCGAAGTATTTATGTCGCCGCGCGCCGAAATTTTCTGCCGATGATGATGACTGCGTTTGACACGCCCACGCCCTTTACGACCGTGGGCCGGCGGAATGTTTCCAACGTGCCCGGCCAGATGCTCTTTCTCATGAACGATCCCTTCGTCCATCAGCAGGCGGAAGTCTGGGCCAAACGGCTCCTGTCGGAATTGCCCGCCGCCTCGACCGACCAACGCATTCGTTGGCTCTTCCTTGCCGCTTTCAGCCGCGAACCTTCCGCGACTGAGCTTGCCCGTTGCCGTACGACCCTGCGTGAGGTGGGGGGCGATTTGGATCCGGGCTCGCCCCCGCTTGCTTCGTGGGCGGAAGTTTGCCATGCGCTGTTGGGTGTGAAAGAATTGATGTATGTCCGCTGAACCTTTTCATTGTCGGCCCTGCCTGAGCCGGCGCGAGTTGCTGAAAGGCTTCGCCTGCGGGTTCGCCTCGGTGGCGTTCTCGGCGCTGTTTGGTCAAAACTTATTGCAAGCCGGCACCCGCCTCCCCAGCCCGCTCGCCCCCCGGTCGCCGCATTTCAAACCGCGCGCCCGCAGCGTTATCTTTCTCTACATGGACGGCGGGGTGTCGCAGGTGGACAGCTTCGACTACAAGCCGCTGCTCGAGAAACATCACGGCGAGGATCCCCACACGGCCATCGGCAAGCTGGAAAAAACCCAGTTTGCGAACGTCGGCAAGGTGATGAAGTCGCCGTGGAAATTCTCCCGGCGCGGTCAGAGCGGATTGTGGGTGAGCGACCTCTTCCCGCACCTGGCCGCAGAAGCGGACCAGCTCTGCGTCATTAAATCCATGACTTCGAATTTTCCGGAGCACACCAGCGCGAATTACTTCTTGCACACCGGCACGGGGCTGCAAGGCCGCCCGAGCATCGGCGCGTGGGCGACCTATGGCTTGGGCAGCGAAAACCAGAACGTGCCTGGCTTCGTCCTGCTGAACGGCGGGCTGATTCCTTCCGGCGGCATGGACAACTTCAACAACGGTTTTCTGCCGGCCACGTACCAGGCCTCGGTATTCGAATCCAAGGACCCGCCGCTGGCCAATATCCGCGCCACGGAAAAATCGCCCCGGATGCAAGAATTGAAAACCTCGCTGATCCACGACTTGGATGAACAAACGATCCAGCAGGCTGGTCACCTGGACGCTTTGGAATCCGCCATCGCCAACCATGAGCTGGCCGCGCGGATGCAGTTGACCGTGCCGGAACTCCTGAGTCTGGACGGGGAATCCGCCGCCACGAAAAAGCTTTATGGCTTCGATTCCGATTACGAGTTTACCCGCGCCTACGCCAAGCAGTGCCTCACCGCGCGGCGGCTCGTTGAGCGCGGCGTGCGCTTTGTCGAATTGACCTGTCCGAAAATCGGCGGTTACGACCGCTGGGACGCGCACAGCAACTTGACCAAGAACCACGGCGAAAACGCGCGCGCGGTGGACCAACCGATCCGTGGACTGCTCGTGGATCTGAAGCAACGCGGACTGTTGGACGAGACGCTCGTGGTGTTCTCCGGTGAGTTTGGCCGGACACCTTTTGCGCAAGGCGCCGATGGGCGCGACCACAACGAATTCGCCTTCTCGCTCTGGCTGGCCGGCGCGGGTGTGAGGGGCGGCATGAGTTTGGGCGAGACCGATGATTGGGGCTACAAGGCCGTGGTGGACAAACTGGAAATGCACGACCTCCACGCCACGCTGCTTTATCTCCTGGGGCTGGACCACACCAAGCTGACCTACCGCTTCAGCGGCCGCGACATCCGCCTGACCGATGTGTATGGCGAGGTGATCCATCAAGTGATCGGCTAGAATTGAACCTCACACGCCAACTATCGCCCGCGCGGTGTCAGCAAAAAACAATTGGGCGCTGAGCTAGCTTCCCGGCTACGAACCGAGTTAAAGCCCGCCTATAGCAGACTGAACACCCAACGCCATGCCCGCCTCGGAGCGTTGTCCCGGTCAACTCAAGCGCTGGTTTCGCGAGTTTGTTTCAACCCAGCATGCCCAGTTTACCTTCGGTCATGGCGGGCGACGGTCCCAGCTGTGTTGCTTCAATAGTTCGAGTGCGGCTTTAACTGTGCGTCCTATTCCAAGTAAAACTCCTTACCGCGAGGAATACTATCTGCCGAGCAATCGTCTGGCTTCATCCATAAGCGGATGTTCAAACGCACTGGCGTAAGCATCGAGCGTGGATGCTTTGAGGCGTAGTTGTCGCCCGGTTTTGCGCCAGCCGGAAACAGCAACGAAAACTTCGCGGAGAATTTTCTTCGACTCCGCCGCCTTGAGGCCAAAGCGTTCGGCAGCGGCCAATGCCCCAGCAATGGTCGGTTCTGCTTGATCCTCGGTGATGGCGGTTTTGCTCATGCGTGCGCGGTCGATTTCGGGCACGGGGTTGAGATCATAGGCGGGTGAAAGTGACCACCGTTCCGGTTCGTGCATCAGGAAACCATGATTGCGAAGGTGGTCGTCATAGTTGCTGGCAAGCAGTGAGAAGAGAAGGCGGCGCCACAATTCGCGGAGGTCGCCGGGGACATCATTCCCAAATTGACGGACGCCGTCGGCCAGCAGGGTGTAAGCACAAGTATCGCCTTGCGGCAGGCCCAGCAATGTCGCCGCAGAAATGAACGGAATACGATCCCCCCCCCCGCGATCAAAGCGAGTGATAACGGCGACGCTTTGTGTGCCGAGAGCCACGAACCGATGTTCCGCGACCCGGATGCCCGCTTGTCCGCCGAGAGTGAGAGCAAGAATTTCGCCCGCCCCAATGTCTCGGGTGTCGTCGGGTTTTGGAAACTTCGCGAGGGCAAGCCGGTCATCACCCAGGCTGACCGCTGATTTGGGCCGGGCACCGCCGAGCGGTGAACCCGCGCCGAGGAGGAAGCGCAAATCTTGGGCGGTTTCAGTCTCGCTTGCGGAGCGCATGGGCGGCCGGCAACGGAATGGAGCCAGTTTTTGACATGCGTTTAGAGTCCTGTATTACAGACATTGTGGGAATTAACGTCTTGTTTATCTGACGCTACAGTTTGACTACCGCAGTATAAAAAATGTTTAAATGGTCGCGCCTGCGCATTCACGCTTGCAAAAGCTTCCGCGCGCCGATCGTCCCTTGCCAGGTTTGAATTGTTGGTGGTCATCGCGATCATCGCCATTCTCGCGGCCATGCTCCTGCCCGCGTTGTCCAAGGCCAAGGACAAAGCCATGCGGACCAATTGCATCAACAATAATAAACAGTTGGGGCTGGCGATGCACATGTACACCACGGACAACAATGAATACCTGCCGTATCCCAACTGGGGTGCCCCGAACTCCGGCGGCAAGCCCGGCGCCGGTTGGCTCTACACTCCCGAGGGCGGCGGACCACCCAATCTGGCCGCTGCGAAATACACCAATAACGCGGTGGCCGCTTAGAAGACCGGCCTCTATTACGAATACATGCCCAATCCCAAGACCTACGTCTGTTCGCTGGATTCCAAGAGCAAGTACTACGCGGCGCGGGCGAATAAGCTTTCAACGTACATCATGAATGGCGCCGTCTGTGGCTTCAGCGACAGCCCGTTCCGCAGCGCGAAGATTACCCAGGTCTGGAGTCCGATGTGTTACATCCAGTGGGAGCCGGATGAAAAGTTGGGCAACCCACCGATCGGCGCTTTTGCCTACAATGATGCGAGCAGTTTTCCCGACCGGAACGAAGGGATCGGGCGGTTGCACACCAAGGGTGGCATTGTGCTCGCAGTGGGCGGGCATGTGCAGTTCATTGACGTCAATTTATTCTTCCGGGAACAAACCAACGCCCCTACCGCCAAGGGATTGCTCTGGTGGAATCCGTGGACCAAAAACGGTCGCTGAAGGAACCGCGCGCGGCGGTAAATGCTTTTGCCGTTGCGATGCGGAGCATCATTTTGGCCGCGGCGATGGCGGTTGGCGATGGCGGATAAGCCCGACCACCACCGCATGGGCCAGCACCACGTCCGGGTCGCGTTGCAAGGCCGCATAGTAGTGACCGGAAAATCCTTCCCCGACTTCAGCCGCGACCAACAGTTGACTGGTTTGTTTTACCAGTGCCGCCCAGTTTGCTCTGGTCAACGCTGGTTTCGCTTCGAGAGTTTGATCCAGCGTGACGATTAGATGCGAAAAAGGCTGGAGCCATGCAAACCAGGCATCACGGGCCAGGAGTTGCAGAAAATGGCCCGGCGATGTGATTTGGCCGACGGTTTTTTCGTAGCTCACTCGCTCCGAATCCACCAGCGCTTTGTGCAGAGTGAGCAGCGCAATGCGAAGCTCGGACAATCGCTGTCGTTCTGATTTTAGTTTCGGTGAAACGGCCGTCGGGTGTTTGGCTTTCATTTGATCCTCGCGTTTTCCATGAGGGCGCTCGATGTGGTCGCCCTGCGCGCCTTCCTTGTAGTCCATTGGCCGGGGCAGGGCGAGTTTTGAAGCACTCGAAATGGGGGCAGGGCCAAGCTGCGCTACCAAAAAACCGGGGTCGTAATAAAATATAGACCTCATTGGGTCGGTGACTTACCTTGCGCGCCTGCATGAATCCACTGCGCTCGTCCAGTTTTAGCGGAACCAAAGTCCCGTCGCTGTTCCGCAAAACCGGGGCCGGCCCTTGCCGCCGCCGCCGGAGCGGTGGATTTACGCTCATCGAGTTGCTGGTGGTGATCGCGATCATCGCCATTCTCGCGGCGATGCTTCTGCCCGCGCTGGGAAAAGCCAAGGACCGCGCCAAGCGGATCAATTGCTTGAGCAACCTCCGGCAGTTCGGACTGGCCATCCAGATTTACGCCACGGATTCAAAAGAAAAGTTGCCCCCAATGGCCGGCGGCAATTGGTTGTGGGATATGCCCGTCGCGACGGTGGACCTGATGCTCCAGAATGGCGCGAAACGGAACATCATGTATTGCCCATCTTTCCCCAAGCAGAACAATGATGTGCTGTGGGGCAGCGCGAACGGATTTGGCGGCAGCGGGTATCGCGTGATCGGCTATGCGCAAACCTTTGCCCCGTCGCCGGCCTTTGCCGCCAACTACACCCTGATCTGGTCCAACGCCAATGCGTCCATAATATCCGTGCCGCTGAAGCACCCAACTTCAGGTCTGACTCTCCCGGCCATTTCGTCGAGCGAGAAAGTGCTGATCGCCGATGCCACGATTTCCCAGGGCGGCCAAAACAACAATGCCGCGCGCAACACTTACAGCTACACGAAGATTCAGGGCGGTTGGGATGCGGTCAGCGGCAACCGTGGAGATCTCCATGAAACGCCTCACATGAATGGCCGGCTGCCGTCGGGGGGCAATCTGGTGATGCTGGACAATCATGGCGAGTGGCGCAAATGGAACGACATGCGTCCGCGAACGCAGGGCGGGGCGCCGGGATTCTGGTGGTGATGCGGTGGCCTCGGCTGAATCGTGCAGTTACTTGCAGTTCTTCCGCAAGCTTGGGCTTGAGGTTGATCGCCTGATCTGGCGCAGAAACCATTTCTTGTCGAAGTCGTGACCACGGAACATTGGAAATCGCGGTTCATTTCCCAATTGGTATTCAACAGGCCGGGAATTGTTTCCCGGCACCTTTTGATTACATTGGGTTCAGAAAAGCCAATCGCATGAACAGATTTGCGTCCACCATATTTTTAATTCTCCTCATCGGCTGCAGCACATTCAACCCGCGCCCGAAATTCGCCGGCCCGTGGGATGTGACTGCCTTGCGCGCCGTGCCCGCAGCTAAATTTGGCCCGCGTACTAATCTGGTTCAGGAAGTCTATTATGAAGGTGAACCGTTTGAAGGAAAGCCCACCCGCATCTATGCCTATTACGCCCGTCCGGCGCAGGGAAGTGGACCATTCCCCGCGATGCTGCTGGTGCATGGCGGCGGCGGCAAGGCGTTCCGCGAGTGGGCTGAGCATTGGGCGCAACGCGGTTACGTGGCCTTGGCCATGGATTTGGCGGGCCAGGGCCCGGATGGACGGTTGCCCGATGGTGGGCCGGATCAAAACGATGAATCCAAATTTTGCGATTTTACCGAAGCCGACGCCAATCAGATGTGGACGTACCACGCCGTGGCCGCTGTCTTGCGCGGACATTCCCTCCTGGCGGCCCAACCGGAGGTGGATCGCAACCGCATCGGCATCACTGGCATCAGTTGGGGTGGGTATTTAACCTGCATCGTCGCCGGGATTGATGACCGTCTGAAAGTAGCAGTGCCGGTTTATGGTTGTGGGTTTCTAAACGACAACAGCGTGTGGCTTCCCCGCTTTGAGAAAATGAGTGAGTCGCAAAGAAACCGGTGGGTGGAGTTTTTTGACCCCTCCCGATATTTGAGCGGGGTGAACTGCCCAATACTTTTCTTGAACGGCTCCAACGACTTCGCGTATCCACTGGATAGCTATCAAAAATCGTACTGGCAGGTCAAAAATTCATTGACGCTGTCGGTAAAAATCCGTTTACCGCACGGTCATATTTGGACTTTCCCCGAGGTGGATTGCTTTGTCGAAAGCATTCTAAAGAGCGGCGAGCCGTTGCCGGTGCTGAAGCCAATAAAAATCACGGGCGATGTGGTGAGGACATCTTTCGCTTCCAAAGTCCCGGTGACAAAAGCGGAATTGAACTACACGAGCGATGTCGGCGAGTGGCAGAAGCGCTTGTGGAAAACGGTGCCAGCCGAAATGCTCAACGGCAAGATCACGGCCCAACTACCTCATGATCGGCCTTTAGTTTTTTATCTGTCCGTCACCGACCAGCGTGACGTTGCTGTCAGCACTCCGCATGTGGAGCTTTCAACGTCATCCGCCCGGTAAGGGCTATTCTAAGGCCCGGAGCCGACTGTTCAGGGAGCAAGCGGCTCGCCGAACGTAGCGGTGGTAATCCGCACGCGCGGGTTCATACCCGGGGCGGTGTCACAGCCAAAGCGCAGTTGGTTGACGCCTGCGGCCTGGGCCGGGAATTCGCCGGTAAGCTTTACGTCCTGGAGAATACCACCATCCGGTCCGAACACTTTGCAATCCGCCGGCGAATTGAACTCCAGGTAGCTGCCGCTTTCCATTTCCACCGGCAGCAGCAGCGTGCGGTCACCCACTGTCAGTCGCGGATTGCGGACTTTTGCCTTCACGAGCTGCGTCGCGCGAACGGGGCTGAGATAACAGGCCGTACTGCCGTTGGGAGGCAGGTTGTTGATCCAGATGCTGAACTTCTCGATCTGCTTGTAGTCCACTGTCTCACGGTAGATGTCGTAGGCGTCACCATAGGGCCAGGCATATCTCGCGTGGCGCTCGCCCTCGGGTTCGATCAACTCGAAATAGCGCCAGCCCGTGAAGTCCACCACAACGTAATGTTCCCCGGTGCCCGCGACGACGTGCGCCGGGCAACGGAGTTGGAAGTTCAACACTTCACCCTGGCCATCGCCATATACCCAGACGCCTAGCGCCCGCTCGCCGCCAAGGTTCAGCGGCGGGGAAAATGTCCTTCCGAGTCGGGCCCACGTCGCACTTCGCGTGGGTTGGGAATTGGTGGCTGTGATCAATCCGCTCGACGTGCCGACCTTCACCAAATTAGTGGAAGGGGAGAGCGTCGCTGACACACCGTTCGCTTGGGCGTGGTCGGGGAATGCCTTCGCTTTATCGAACGCCGTTACCGTGACGGCGTTGGTGGCATCGAAAGACTCAGCTGCCATCAAAATCTCCAGGCGGAGGCGCAACGGTTGTGCGGCAAACTTATTCGTTACCGTCCA
>JANYBF010000486.1 GCA_025360895.1 Verrucomicrobiota bacterium | reverse complement strand
TCATCTGGCTCGGCCACGATGATGGCGAACTGGAATACGTGCCGCCAAAAATATTGTGTGGCCAGGTCACCAAGATCATCCGCCAATATCGTCCGGATGCGATTCTGTCCGTGGACCCGGGCGAGTATTACGAGCGCTGGCACAAGACCGATCATCGCATGGCGGCGTTCAACACCATTGACGCCGTGCGCGCGGCAGAGTTTCATCTTTACAATCCCGAACACTTGCTCGTGGACAATTTGCAACCGTATGTGGTGACCAATCTTTATTTCTTCTACACGACGACCAACGATGCCAACTACGCCGTCAACATTGATGCCACGATGAAACTGAAAGTGGAGGCCATCACGAAGCAGGTCAGCCAGTTTGAACCCGCTGTGACCAAGTATCGGCCGGACTGGGATCCGGCCACGCTGGCGAAGCTGAAGGAATTTTATTACCAAGACCAAGAGAAGCAGGATGGCCACTATGTCGAACTGTTTCGCTATGCCACCGAGTTCAACCAGAAATGAGAGGCAAGGAAGAATCAACCAAAGGGACGGCCATGAATCCTACCGGATCGAAAAATAAATCTGACACCATGACCCGCCGGGGTTTCATGCAGCACACGCTGGCCGTCGCGGCCCCGGTGTTGATGGCGGCGAGCGCGTTGCCGGGGACCGCGGCGGAACCGGAAACCGCGCCGGCCCCGGCCCGCAAACTCAAGGTCGTTTGCGTGGGCGGGCATCCCGATGACCCGGAGTCCGGTTGCGCCGGCACGCTTGCGCGCTACGCGGCGCTCGGTCATGCGGTGACGATCATTTATCTCACGCGAGGCGAGCGCGGCATTAGCGGTAAGTCCAACGACGAAGCGGCGGCCATTCGCTCCGCCGAATGCGAGGCGGCCTGCAAAATCATCGGCGCGAAGCCGGTCTTCGCCGGTCAGATTGACGGTGCGACCGAGTTCATCCGGGCGCGATTGGACGAATTCACGAAAGTGTTGTTCGCCGAGGCGCCGGACGTGGTCTTCACGCACTGGCCGATTGACACGCACATGGATCATCAAGTGGCGAGCTTCCTCACGCTGCGCGCGCAGATGAGCAATCCGCAACGCTTCCATCTTTACTTCTTCGAGGTCAACACCGGCAGTCAGACGCAGGGATTCGCGCCCAATGTTTATGTGGATGTCACCACCGTGTTCGAAAAGAAAAGGGAAGCGCTCTACGCCCACGTCAGCCAGGACGGCGAAGGCGTCTGGCGCAATCATCATGAGGTGGTAGCGAAGTTCCGGGGGCGCGAAGCCGGGGTGAGCGCAGCGGAAGCTTTCGTGCATTTGAACCGCGACCTGCCGATCAGCCGGTTGCCGGGGCTATAAATTAACCATAAGGATCAAACATCATGAAAATACCAACAGCGGGCGCCGCACCGAAAACCGGACGGTCAACCGCCACCCAACTTCGGAAGCCGGTTTTTGGTGATACCGTTAGCAAACCTTTCACCTACCAGGGCAAAGCCTTTACCTTGATTGAACTGCTGGTCGTGATCGCGATTATCGCGATCCTGGCGGCCATGTTGTTGCCCGCCTTGTCCAAAGCCAAACAGAAGGGGCAGGCCATTCAGTGCCTCAATAACGTCAAGCAGATGGGCCTGGCGCATTTTATGTACGTCAATGACTTCGGCAAAACCGTGCCTTACGCACAATACCAGAACCTTTGGATGGCGGCTTACATTCAACTCCACGGCGGTGCGAACAAGGTCCGGCTGTGTCCGGTCGCGCCGGAGCATCAGGGCAGTTCAGCGCGCAAGAGTACCAGCGCCCCGGCTGGCGCCGGCATGTTTGCCGAGTGTGGCACGGTGGATGAGGCGTGGTTGTGGCCCACCAACGGCGCCTTGGGCTACCACGGCAGTTTTGCCTTTAACTCCTGGCTCTATGGGGGAGGTTGGCCGTCTAGTTGGGCGGACGAAAAGCTGGCGTTCAAGTCCGAGGGCTCGGTGCAACACACCGCCACCACCCCGGTGCTCGGGGATTCCGTGTGGGTGGATGCGTGGCCAAAGGCGGACAACAAACCTTCCTTCAACGGGTACTACGGTTGGAACGATGGTGGGATGGGCCGCTTTCTGACGGCCCGCCACGCCGCCGGCCCGTCAGATAAATCGAAGCAGACGAGTCCGCCGGGGAGTCCCTACAAAGGTGCGATCAATCTGGTTTTCACCGACGGCCACGCCCAATCGGTGCGTCTGCCCAAACTGTGGGAGCTTACCTGGCATAGGGATTATGTGCCGCCCGCCAAGCTGCCACCGTAAGCCTGCCCATGAAGCATATTGGCATATTACTTCCGTTGCTCGCCGCATTCACGTTGGCAGCGGCAACGGATCGCGCGACCACCCCCAACATCGTCATCGTGTTTTGCGACGACCTTGGTTACGCGGACGTTGGTTGCTTCGGCGCGAAAGGCTATACAACGCCAAACATTGACCAGCTTGCAGCAGAGGGTATCCGCTTCACGCGGTTCTACGATGCGCAACCCGTTTGCTCCGCCTCGCGCTTGGCCTTTTTGACGGGCTGCTATCCCAGTCGCATCGGCATCATGGGAGCATTGGGTCCGAATTCCAAAGTCGGCATCAGCAGCAATGAGGTGACGCTCGCCGAGCTTGTGAAATCGCGTGGTTCCGCCACGGCAATTTATGGCAAATGGCATCTGGGCGATCAGCCGCAGTTTCTACCGACCCGGCATGGTTTCGACGAGTACTTTGGTCTGCCCTACTCAAACGACATGTGGCCGTGGCATCCGGATCAGGCGAACAAGACTTTGGCCGAGCAAAAGCGCCAGCCGGGATACCCCGAGTTGCCGTTGATTGAGGGCGAGCAGACACAATTCCCATGGTTACTTCCAAGGCGCAAGCTCAGTTGACGACATGGTACACGGAACACGCAGTAACGTTTATTGTCCAGAACAAAGACCGGCCCTTTTGCCCGTAAGTTGTCGCCCGGGTTACCGACACCGGTAGCCGCCGACGTAAGGAGGCGGACTCGCGCGGTTCGGGCCATCCGCCTCCTTACGTCGGCGGCTACTCATTTTGGGTCAGGCCACCGTGATTTCCTTATCCAGATACACGTCTTGAATCGCATTAAGCAATTCGACGCCCTCGGCGAACGGACGTTGGAAAGCCTTGCGTCCGGAAGTCAATCCTGTGCCGCCGGCGCGTTTGTTGATGACCGCTGTCTTCACGGCCGCTTCGAGATCGCCTTTGCCTTTGGACTCACCGCCCGAGTTGGCTTGTGCGCGAATTTACGCGACACCATGCCGAGCACGCCGAGCGTGGAGGCAACGGCGTTGCAGCCGCCTTCGATGGCGAGCTTTACGATATTTTCCGGATCAAAGTAATCCGGGTTCGGCGCGAAGCTGGCGCCAGCCGAATGTTCGATGCCCTGATCCACGGGCAGGATGGACAGATAACCCGTGCCGCCGAGGTGACCGGTGTCGAACATCTGCTGGAGGCTGCGCAATACTTGGGGATTGCGATCCGTGCAGGCCATGACGCGGTCAACGAAGTCCGGGCCGGGGAGGTGCAGCTTTCCCTTGGGAACGGTTTTGCATTCATGTTCGAGGAGCGCCGAGGCGGAATCGCCGAGGAGTTTGGCAATTTTAGTGTTCATCGTTCAATGTCGAGTTCGGTTGCCTGCAAAATAAGCCCGCAAGTGGGTGAGGTCGTCCCGTTCGGTGAGGAAACGAGACGCTCGTTTGTGTTCGTAGGGCAGGGGGGATCGGGCGTCTGGGCCAACTGATTTTTGCCGTTCTGTCAGCCGATTTTGCCAGTGACAACCGGCAGCGACACCGCTGACTGCCACGCCTCCTTCACCGAATTGAAACCGCAAAAAATGCTAAACACGCGAAAGGGGAGTGACATGAATTTCATGGATTAGCACGAATGGGAATTCAATCGGTGCAAATTCGTGGGATTCGTGTCAAACAGCTTTCCGTTCCAGCGTTCGCGTATTTGGCGAGGGTTCGCGGTTTGAAATCAGTAAACCAGCACCAACACCGCCGCCTGTTCAGCCGACTTTACCACGTCCTCAAACTTCATTTCTGTGGTGTTCGCCTCTTTGAGTTTGGCCGCCACCTCCGGCACGGATTCCAGAAAGCTCAGGAGATAACTGCTCTTCAC
>JANYBF010000457.1 GCA_025360895.1 Verrucomicrobiota bacterium | reverse complement strand
GGTTCCAACTCGGCCCGCCCGTGATGCAGAAATCACAGCGCAGGTCGCAACCGCTCAACGCGACGGCGAACGTCGGGATCAATTCCAGTTCATCAGAGACCTCGACCTGCGCGGAGAAAAAATTCGCCTTGCTGCCCGCGTGGCAAAGACCCGCCGGCCCGGTCAGCCGATTCACTCCGCAGTGGTGCGCGCAGAGATGGCAATCCGCCAGCATCGCCCGCGCAATCGCCGCGCGTTCGCGGGCGATGACGGCACGATTTCGCCGGTGCGTCCCGGGTCGGATTGTTTCAACTAAAGGCATGTTCGCTGCGGGGTTGGCGGTCGCTCCTTTGATTTCAGCGCTGGAACACGCGTTGCCACCACGAACGCTCGGGCGGCGGCACATTTTGGACAGATCGGGCGAGGCGTTCGGCGATGCCCGACGGAACGGCGGTCTGGCCCGCATCGTGGCGCAACACTTCTTCCACGGAGGTAAATTCGCGAGCGGACGTTTGCTGGGATTTGATTTCAGCAAGCTGCTCCTGGTCCTGGGATGTAAGTTTGGATTCGTGTTTCATGGTTGACCTCAGGCGGATTGTTGAAAAAGGACGGCAAAGGCTTTGCGGGCGCGATGCAACTTGCCCCGCACGGCGTCGGCGGACTGTTCGGTGAGGGTGGCGATCTCGGCGTAGCTCAACTCCTCGTCTGCGATGAGCAGCAGCAAGAGCCGGTATTCTTCGGCCAGGCCGTCGAGCGCCTTTTGTATTCGCTCGCCGAGCTCCTTGGTTTCCAGCGCACGGAAAGGCGAATCGGTTTTCGCGGCGGCGTTGTCCCAGACGGCTTCGTCGGCGTTAGTGACCAGGTTCCGGCTGTGCCAGCTCTGCTTGACGTTGTGGCAATGGTTGATGGTGATGCGGTAAAGCCAGGTCCGCCACGACGACTCGCCTCGAAATTCGTTGAACTTGCGGTACACCTTGAGAAAGACGTCGTGGGTCACGTCCTCGGCTTTCTGCGGGTCGCCTAGATAGCGTAGCGCCAGGTAATAGACCGCGCGGCTGTGGGTCTGATAAAGCGCGGCAAACTCGGCTGGTTCCAGCACGAGTCGCGGCCGATTTTCTAAGCCAGTTTCGCCCACAAGTAGTTCCACAACCAATTGGACAAAGCTCGAACGCTCAAGTCACGCACCCGCCGGCTAGAGTCCTAATTCGACCAGGTAGGGACATCGCGCTGCGATGTCCCCGCCCGTAAAGCGGGCGGACGTCTAACATTGCCGAACCTGCTTCCGGTTCATTGCGCCGCTAGTGCGCGGCGCTGGACGGCGCCGCGCGCCATCCCTACCAGACGAGGACACAACGCGGTTAATCATCAGGCGATCCGCCCAACCTGCTCCTTCATCCCCGCCAGCCGCCGTTCACTTCGAGGGTCTGCCCGGTAATGTAGGATGCCAGCGGCGAGCACAGGAACAGTGCCACGTTCGCCACTTCAGACGGCGTGCCGAGGCGGCCCAACGGGATGTTTTTCACCATTTCGGCTCGCACCGTTTCCGGGATGGTTGCCACCATCGCGGTGTCCACCACGCCCGGGGCAATGGCGTTGGCCCGAATGCCGCGCCGCGCCGCCTCCCGACTCACCACCCGCATCAATGCTTGCACGCCCGCCTTGGTCGCCGCGTAGTTCGCCTGTCCGAAGGAACCGTGAAACGCCGAGATGCTACCGAGACCCACAATTGCCCCGCCGTCCCGCATGATCTCCAGTCCAAACTTGCAGCACAGGAAAACCCCCGTGAGGTTCACATCCACTACGGCCTGCCAATCCTCGACCGCCATCTTCGCCAACGTACGGTCGCGGAGAATGCCGGCGTTGTTGATCAGAAAATCAATTCCACCTCGGCGGGCCTGCACGTCGTGCATCATGCGTTGCACGGCGGTCGCGGCTGATACATCCGCCGCCGCCACGTCAGCGCTGTTGGGTCGTGCGGCGTTCAACGTTGCGGCCAGTTGCTCTACGTCCATGCGCGTTGTACCAAGGTCGGGATGGTTGAGAATAACGCTCGCGCCCGCCGCGTGGAAGCGCCGCGCCATCTCCGCGCCGATGCCTTGGGACGCGCCTGTGATCAAGGCGACTTTTCCGGAGAAATCCAAAGCAATACTCATGTGTGCCGCGATAAGAGCCGAGCCGCCGCAGGAATTCAATCGCAAAGGTGAAGGGGTGGATCGCCCGACGCTGATTGAATTCAGAAAAACTTTGTCGGATTTCGCCGTTCGC
>JANYBF010000421.1 GCA_025360895.1 Verrucomicrobiota bacterium | reverse complement strand
GGCCACCGTGACCAACGAAACGAAGCGAAACTGAATCTGGCCGGCTAACGCAGCCGCGAAGCAAAGACAAAATGAAAATACTCATCACCGGCGGCGCCGGTTACATCGGTTCGGTGCTCACTCCCACCCTGCTCGGCCTCGGTCATGAGGTGACGGTGCTGGATAATTTCTATTTCAAGCAAAGCACGCTGCTGGATTGCTGCCAGCACGAAAAGTTTCAAATCGTTCGCGGCGATTCCCGCGACGAGGCGTTGATGAAGAATCTGGTGGCCAGGGCCGATGTCGTCATTCCGCTGGCCGCGCTCGTGGGGGTTCCGCTTTGCAACACGGACCAGATCGCGACCCGCACCACCAACCAGGAAGCCGTGGAAATGCTTTGCCGGCTGGCCGCGAAAGACCAACGCATTTTGATGCCCGTCACTAACAGCGGCTATGGCGTCGGCGAGAAGGGCAAATTCTGCACCGAGGACTCCCCGCTCCGCCCGCTGTCCACGTACGGCGTGACCAAGGTCAAAGCCGAGGAGGCGGTGTTGAGCCGCGAGAACAGCATCAGCTTCCGGCTGGCCACGGTCTTCGGCATGTCCCCGCGCATGCGCACGGATTTGCTCGTAAATGATTTTGTATATCGTGCGGTGTATGATCGCGCCGTGGTGATTTTTGAGGGGCACTTCAAGCGCAATTACATCCACATCCGGGATGTCGTCCGGGTGTTCCTCCATGGGATCGAGAAATTCGAGGCGATGCGCGGCCGGCCCTACAACGTGGGATTGGATGACGCCAATTTATCCAAGCTGGAACTCTGCGCCGTGATTCAGAAACACCTGCCGAAGTTTGTTTATCTTGAAGCCCCCATTGGCGAGGACCCGGACAAACGCGATTATATCGTATCCAACGCGCGAGTGGCGGCGGCCGGCTTCAAGCCGGAGTGGTCGCTGGATCGCGGCATCCGGGAACTCATCAAGGGTTACACGATCTTGCGCAACAGCGTTTACGCCAACGTTTGAAAACTCCGATTGCGCTTGGGTAAAGTCCATCCAGACCAAATCGTGGCCGTCATCCTGGCCGGCGGGCTGGGCACCCGGATTCAACATCTGCTGCCCAATTTACCCAAGCCCATGGCGCCCGTTCAGGGCCGGCCCTGTATCGAATGGTTGGTGCGCTACCTGGCTGGGCAAGGCATCCGGCGCATTCTTATTTCCACGGGCCATTTGGCGGAAGTGATTGAACGGCATTTCGCGACGGGCCCGGTCAACGGGGTGAAGGTACGCTGCATTCCCGAGCCGCAACCATTGGGCACCGGAGGCGGATTCCTTAATGCTGTTCACGCCAGCGGCGAAGTTGCCGCCGGATGGTTGGTGCTCAACGGCGATACCTTCGCGCTTGCGGAACTGACACAGGCCACGGTGGCGCTGGACAAGGATGCCACGGCGGGCGTGATCTATGGTCGCACCGTCGCGGACACCAGTCGTTACGGCAGTCTCGTGACTGACCCGTCAGGAAATCTCGTGCGCTTCGAAGAGAAGCGCCCCGGGGCGGGATTGATCAGCGCCGGGGTTTATCTTTTCCGCAATGATCTGGTGCGGACGTTTCCCGAGCAACTGCCGCTGAGCCTTGAGCGGGACGTGTTTCCGGCATTGACCTCTGCCGGGGCATTGATCAAAGTTTTGCCAATGGATACGCCCTTTTTGGACATCGGCACGCCCGAAACCTTGCCGGAGGCTGATCCCTTTATTCGCGAAAACCTGGCCTGGTTTGACTCCCCGCCGTTATGATCATCGCCCGCGCGCCGGTACGCATCAGCTTTTTTGGCGGCGGCACGGATTACCCGGAGTATTTCCTGCGGGAAGGCGGAGCGGTGCTGGCGACCGCCATTGACAAGTTTTCCTACGTGACGGCCAGCCCCTTTCTCAGCCATCTCTTTGACTACGCCATGCGTATATCCTATCGCAAAGTCGAGTTGGTGCGGGCGGTGCGCGACATCGAGCACAACGTCTTTCGCGAATGCCTGACCCTCTGCGGCTTTGAGCGCGACGTGGAGTTGCACAACTTCGCAGACCTGCCGGCTTTTACCGGACTTGGCTCGTCTTCCGCGTTCACGGTTTCGTTGCTGCATGCGTTGCACACTTTTCGCGGTGAGTTCCTCCATCCGCAGGAACTGGCCTATAAAGCGATCCACGTCGAGCGGCATATTCTCAAGGACAATGTCGGTTGCCAGGATCAGGTGCTGGCGGCGTTTGGCGGGTTCAACTTGGTTGAGTTCCGTTCGGAAAAAGACATCGTCGTAAACCGTGTGCCGCTCTCTCCCCTCCGGTTGGCGGAGTTCGAGCAACACCTGTTTCTCGTGTTCACAGGCATTACGCGCAAGGCGTCGGAGGTGGTGGCGCATCAATTGCAACGCGTGGACCAGAATATGGCCGCCCTGCGGACGATGCGGGCCATGGTGTACGAAGGCTACGCCACTCTCGTAAGCTCCCGATCGCTCCGTGAGTTCGGGGAATTGTTGCATCAGGCCTGGGAGGCCAAACGCAGCTTGGATGTCGGTATCTCCAATTCCGAGATTGATGGCATTTACTCGGCTGGGCGCTCTGCCGGGGCCTGGGGCGGAAAATTGCTCGGCGCGGGCGGCGGTGGGTTCATGCTCTTTTTTGCGCCGCCCGAGGCGCACCCGAGGCTCCGCGAGGTGTTTGCCGGCCGCCAGATTCTCAACGTCAAACTCAACGCGCCGGGTTCGCAGATTATTTTTTCGTGAGTCCATGAGTATCAGGCAAATAATCAAACCGTGGCCGACAAAACAGATAGCAGAAGTTTATCGGCAAATTCCTGTGCAGGGCCGGGTTCTGGATGTGGGGTGTGTTGGTTTTCAGCAGGTGAAAATTGCGGAGGCGCTTGGCTTGCGGGAACTGCAGCACTCCGGGGTTGATTATTGTGAGATGGAAGCGCCGTTGCCGGAAAATTTCGTATTCAGGAAGGCAGACTTAAGCCAGGAGAACCTTCCATTCGCGGATGACTCGTTTGATTTGGTGATGGCTTGTCACATCATTGAACATGTCGCCCGGCCGGTGGACTTCTTCGGTGAATGCGTGCGGGTTTGCAAGCCGGGTGGCTTGATCTACTTGGAAGCCCCATCGGAGCGATCCTTGTTACTGCCCGGCATGCCTTTCGGCCATGAATTATTTTGCAGCCTTTCGTTTTACGATGACCCGACGCATTGTTCGCGGCCTTGGAGTCCACAATCGTTTTACCGCTTGGCGAAGTATTTTTCCTGTGACCCGGTCAAGACGGACTATCTGTACTCTTGGCTCCACCGGCTGATTTTTCCCCTGACACTACCCGTTTCCATCCTCATCAAACATTGGGTGATGATGATGTGGTGTATCTGGCAGGTTGTGGGTTGGGCCAGCTACATTGTCGTTCGCAAGCCTGCTAATATATCCGGCAAACCAGCTTTTCGTTATTACATCCCCCACTAACGTCGCGTTTGACTTGGAAAAAAGCGGAATCTCGTCTTGTTGGGCTTTGCTATGTAGTTGGGTTTAAGCTTGATTTGTATTGACTTTGTGGCGTGTTTCGAGTCTCCTGACCGCGTAACCACACACTCCACCTCGGTAGCACGGATGTAAGAAACTTCAACGGACAAGCTATGAAATCTGCCAGGAAATTAGTTCAGTGGTTTCCCACCGTGGGTGTCGTGTTCGTTGCCGTAGTCTCGCCGTTTTTTTCGCCAATGTTTCTGCTGATTGCATTGCTCCTCCCGCAGGGTTGGTGAGTTGGTGGCGGGGTGAGGGCAATACTCTGGATCAGGTCGGCGGGAACAATGGGACGCTCGTCGGCAATACGGCATTCGGTGCCGGCCGGGTCAGCCAGGCGTTTGTGTTTGACGGCAGCGCAGATGCGGTTTTGGTGGGTAATCTACTGAGCCTGCAACTGCAGGATTTCACCATCGAATCCTGGATAAAACGTAGCAGTACGTCGGTTGTTTCGTACGGTAATTTCGGCATCGGCATCATCTTCGGCTACGGTTCTGGCGGCTATGGCCTCTACTTGGATCCCAGCGGCCTCCTCGGGCTTACCCGGGTGGGCAACGACGCGGTCGCCCCTGGCGTGAGCATTACGGACACGAATTTGCACCATGTGGCCGTGACCAAAGTAGGGAGCACGGTGGTGTTCTATGTGGACGGGGTGGCGTATCCGGCGGCGGCGTATAATCCGGGCTTTACGTTCTCAACGGTGGCGGCGATTGGGGCACGCGGCGACAACTTGGACAACAGCTTTCTCGGGACAATTGATGAAGTGAGCGTTTACAACCACGCGCTGACGACCAATGAAATCAAGGCGATCTACGGCACAGAGAGCTCGGGGAAATGTCCGGTGGCGATCCCGGCCTTCATCGTTACGCCGCCGGCGAACAAGTCGGTGCTGATTGGCGGGAGCGCCAACTTTAGCGTGACGGCCGGGGGTACGCCGCCGTTTAGTTACCAATGGCGGTACAACGGGACGAGCCTCCCCAATGCGACCAACGCGACGTTGACCCTGGCCAATGTGCGAGTCAGTCAGGCGGGCAGTTACGCCGTTACGGTCGGCAACGCGGCTTTGCCCGTCCCGGTGCTGAGCAGCAACGCGACGTTGAGCGTAACCTTCCCGCCGGCGAACGTGCGCCTGGGCAGCACCAACATCGTGTCCGGCCACCTGGTGACCCTGCCGGTCGTCGTTACCGCCAACGGGAATGAGAACGCGTTGAGCTTCAGCCTGAATTACACCACTGCGCGGCTCAACTTCAGCAGCGCGCAACTGGGCAACCTCCCATCCGGTACGTATTTGTTCGTCAACACCAGCCAAACCAACCTCGGGCGGCTGGGCGTAACGTTGGCCTTGCCCTCAGGAACGACTTTCGTGCCGGGGACCCAGTTATTGGCCGGCATAACCTTCGATGCCATCATCTCGCTGGCCGTTTCACCCATAACCACCCCCGTCAGCTTCGGTGATGTGCCGATGGCGCGCGGGTTGAGCGATGAAAACGCGCTCACCCTGGCAGCCACCTACACCGGCGGCTCGGTCACCGTGTCCGGGACCGACCTCGAAGGCGACTCGATCCCACGGCCGGGCGGCAACCGGAGTATAACCGTCAACGACTGGGTGCAAGCCGGACGGTTTGCGGCCAAGCTGGACCTTCCAGCGGCGGGCGGCGAATTTCAGCGGGCGGACGCCGCGCCGCACGGCACCCAAGGCGACGGTCGGATCAACGTCATGGATTGGGTGCAGGCCGGGCGTTACTTTGCGGGTTTGGATCCGCTGACGGCGGTGGGCGGGCCGACTTTGGAAGTGTCGCCGACCGGTCCACTGGGCCCGGACGCGGTTCGGGAAGTACGCGTGACCGGCACCAACGCAATTCAAGGCCTAGCCTTCACACTGCCAGTGACCTTGCAATCGTTGGGGAACGAAAACGGGGTGGGTTTCACCGTGAGCTTTGATCCGGCCGTCTTCAACTACGTATCAGCGGATCTGGGCAGCGGGGCCACGGGCGCGAACTTCAATGTGAACACCAATCAAGTTCCGGCCGGGAAACTGGGCTTGGTGCTGGTGCTGCCGACCGGCAGCAGCTTTACCGCCGGTCTGCGCGAACTGGCCCGCGTCGGTTTGCAGCCGACCGTGGTGGGCAGTTCGGCGGTGAGTTTGAGCGACCAACTGGTGCTGCGTGGCGTCTCGGATACGGCGGCCAACGAATTACCGGCCGGCTACGTGGCCGGCACAGTGACGGTCAATCCGCACCCGACCTTGATGATCACGCGGAGCGGCACCAATGTGACGCTGGTGTGGCCGGCGCTGGCCAGTGGCTTCAATCTCCAATCATCCACCAACACCGCTTTCCCGGCTGGCTGGGGCGACTTGCCCAATGTGCCACAACCCGTGGGCGGCAACCTGATCGTCACCTTGCCCCTGACCGATCAAACCACCTACTTCCGCCTGCGCCATCCGTAACGAGCCATACCAATCGAGGTGGTGAATTTTGCCGCCAATATCTGAGGCTACTGATCAGTTGGCGTATTGCGCGTAGTTGTGCCGGTTGATCACTATAGGCGTGGGAATGGGCACGATGAATTCGCCGCCGGCCATGATGTAATCGCGCTTCTTCGGCAGGAATTCTGATAAAAAATTCCACGCCAGGATCAGATAGGCGTCGGGTGGCGCGGTCTTGGTCTCATCCACAATCGGAAGTCGCGCGCCCGGAATGCATTTGCCGACCTTGAGTGGGTTGACCTCCACGGCGCATTGCACCAGATCGGTTGTGATGTGAAAGGAGTTGAGCAATGTGGCCCCTTTGGCTGGTGCTCCGAACGCTTGAACGGATTTCCCCTTCACAGCGTAATCCCGCAGGATAGTCATGAGTTCAGTCTCAATCTCCCGAACCCGCGTGGCGAAGTTGCGGTAGGTTTCGATCTGGTGACAACCGAGTTGTGCTTCCTCGGCCCGCATCTTCTGAACAGAGGCATCAATCGGCTGGGAACCCTTCACTGCGACAAGTAATTCCATCGAGCCACCGTGGATCGGGAGCATGTCGGCGTGAAAAATCTCCAGCCCGTATTGCGAAAACAATCGTTCGAGCGACTTCGCCGTCCAATAGGTGAGGTGCTCGTGATAAACCTGATCAAATTGTGTGTGACGCAACATGGCGGTTAGGGAGATCGCTTGCACGCAGAACACGCCGCCGTCGCGGATTAACTCCGCGATACCTTCCGTGACGCTGTGCAGTTCTTCGAGATGAAAGAAAACCCCCGCAGCCGTGACCAGTTGGGCGCGGCCTTTCGTGGTAATGATTTCGCGGGCCACTTCGACGTTGAAGAAGCGCGCCCACGTTTCGATGCCGCGTTGATTGGCCATTTCCGCCAGGTTGCGCGCGCCGTCCACCCCGAGCGTGCGAAGTCCGTATTTTTGATAGCACGCGAGCCAGGTACCGTCGTTGCTGCCGATGTCCACGACGAGGTCGTTGGGCTTGAGGCCGAGGCGCGCGACGAGGCGGTCGGTGCTGTTTTGGAAATGAGTGCGGAGCGTCTGGGTGGTGCCGGAAACGTAGAGGTATTCGCCGAACATCGTCTCTTTGGGTACGGTGTAATTGATCTGCACCGCCGTGCAGTCGTGGCAGAAGCAGACTTGCAACGGGTAATAGGGTTCGCGGCGCGACAAATCCTCCGGGAGCAAGAGACTGTCGCAATGCGGTTGGTCGCCCAGGTCAAGAAATTGTTCGAGACGGTTGCTGTGACAAACTCGGCAGGGCATAAATTCAGGGGGTAGTTTCGGGCGGGAGCGATTGGTAGTAACGGATGGTTTCCGCCAGCGCCTGACGGATGTCCGTGAACTCAAAGTTGAACAGGCGTTTGATTTTGCCCGGGTTGAAAACTTTTTTGGGCACGCCCGACCACTTGTCGGTGTCGTAAATAATTTTGGTGGGGTCGTAGTCCACGACATCGCAAATCATCGCGGCGTATTCGCGGATGGTATGGCCGACCCCGCTGCCAAGGTTGAGCAAGTCGTTCGGACAATGCTCGGTGGCCAGATGGATGAGCTTGACCGCGTCGTCAATGTAGATGAGTTCGCGGATTTGGTGGCCGTTGCCCCAGAGGGCGACCGGCCGGCCTTGCGTCTTGCCGGCAACGATTTTCTTGATCAAGTCGAAGATGAAATGCGTATCCGCACGGTCGAACTTCGGGCCGAACAACGTAGACGGAATCAGATGCCGGTACGACATCTTGAACTGGTGATGGAGCGCCAGTTGGCCAACGTAAAGCATCCGTTTGGTCATGGCGTAGGTGTAGAGGTCGTGATCCGGCTCGCCGACCATGTAATTTTCCTCCTGCAAGTTCAGTTCCGGGGGATAAGCGCAGCCAGTGCCCATGGCGATCATCACCGCCTGCGGCTGATGTTCGCGCCAGAACCAAAGGACGTTGGTGTTGATCTGTTGATTGATGATCCACTGCTCGCCTTTGTGATAGAGGCAGAAATCGCCCGCCTTGGTCCACGCAGCAAGATGGTAGATCTGGTCAAATTTTGTGTCCTTGAACTGCAGGAGGTTTTGTTTTTCAACCAGATTGCAGTTCCGCGAGTTTATGATTGTGACCTCAGCCCCCTGCCGTTGCAGATCGGGCACCAAATGCCGCCCAAGAAACCCTGTGCCGCCAGTAACTAATATCTTCATAGCTGATAATCTGAAAGCGCAATCACGCGTCCTTCGCGCTGGGAGTGGGCGGCCGCATCCATGACGGCATGTTGGTGGAGCAGGTCTGCTTCGAAAGCCCTCGGTGCGACCGCAGTGCCTCGAATCTGCGCGGAAAAATCATCCACCATCAGGCGAAACTGATCATCCGGTTTAATCTCAATTCTTTCCGACCCAGTCTCCGTTTCCAAGGCAATGATGGTTTTTACCTGTGGCCCTACGGAGAAGGCCCGCTCTGATTCCACGCGTCCAAGAGTTCCGGAGATGGCGTAACGTGAACGGTAGTGGACGCCGAACGCCACGAACATTTGAGCCGATTCCCCCGGTGCAAAGTTTATCCCCAAGGAGAAGGTGTCGGTTACACCCGTGGCTTGATCTTGTCCCATCTGACAGAACACGGAAACCGGATGTCCGGGCATTTGGAGCAGTGCTGCCGCTACCGGGTATCCGGCTGAATCCCGGAAAACTCCGCCGTCCAACTGTGGATTCAGGCGAATATCATTCGCCGGTGGACGTGGGTAAGTAAACTCCGCCGAGAAGAATCTGGGTTGCCCAATGCGGCCCTGCCCAATGAGCGAACGGATTGTTGCATGTTGGGGATGCCACCGGAACGAGTAACCTTCCGCCAGGCGAACCCCGGCGGCGCGGCAACGTTCGACCACTGCGACCGCTGATCGGAAGTCGCCGAAGGCCGGTTTTTCACACAGCACATGTTTGCCCTTGGCCACCGCTTTGAGCACCCATTCTTCATGCAGCGACGGGGGGGTGGAAATATAAACCGCCTCCACTTCGGGATCGGCTAGCACGGCGTCATAGTCGCCGGATTTGGCGCCGGAAAACGCTTGGGCGCACTGTTTGGCTTTGGCTTGGTCGCGGCTCCCGACATGCACCAGTTGCGCCATTTTGGAATCCGCCAGCGCGGGCAGAAATCGCCGTTGCGCCACGCTGGAGCAGGCGATGATGCCGAATCGGACGGGCGACATGCGAAGTAAACTTATTGGACGTGCTGACTGGTTTTGTTCTGTTCTTTGTAAAAGGCGCTTTTGGGATCGCCATGATCCCCTTCGCCCATGCCAAGATTTTGATGGCGGATCGGCACCTTGCAGTCATCCCAGCGTTTGGTCAGGAAGGAAACCGACTGGCAATCCGTGACAGCTAGAAACACATGGTAGGTATTGGCGGGAATGAAAATACATTCACCCTTGCTCATGTAGATAAATGATTCCTTCCCGGTCTCCGTATCTTTCTCGACCTCCACGCCCACTCCGTCCACCAGCAGGATATATTCATCAAATTCCGGGTGGCAGTGATTGCCGCGAATCTTGCCGGCCTTGATGAACTGATGCGTCCATTCCAGGATGGGAGCATCGGGAACGAAGGAGAAAATGGCGCCGCGCCCGTCCTGAATCGTGCTCAGGTTACAGTTCGGCTTGAAGGATTTCATTCGCATAAGGAGTCGCTAGTTTTATATTTTTTCCATGCTAGGGCATGGCTCCGGTAGCGTCAATTGCGCTTCTGGTTGCGCTTCTGGTTGCGGGCCGGCTTTGAAAGGGTAGTTTTTTGCGCCTTGAATTGGGCGGCTAAATACCGATAGTTTGCCGCCGCAAGAAATCTTTCTGTAAACCCACCTTACGCGCGCATGTTCATTTCGCTGAAACAAAATCCACCGCCGGTCACCGACCGGGACCACCTCAGCCTGCTTTTACCCACGCGGGGCCGGCCCCAAATGTTAGCCCAGGTATTTGCCTCTTTGGAGCAGACCATCGCTCAAAAAAGCAAGGTCGCGGTGTGGCTGTACATTGATCACGACGACCAGTTAACGATGGATGCCATCCAAGCCGGTCAATTCAAGGGCTATTCGTTCGGCATCCATTGGGTTATTGGCGAAAGCGCGGCGAGTCTCGGCGAAATCCACAATCTTACCTGGCGGGCCTGCACCTCGGGCTCCGGCATTTTCATGTTGCACGCGGACGATACACTGTTCGTAACGCCCGGCTGGGACGACGTTATCCGCGCGGCTTTCGACAAATATCCGGATCGCATCCTGGTCGCCCACCCGCATGATCCAGAATTGCACGAGCCGACGTTTCAAATGATTTTGAGCGCGGAATGGATGGCCGTGACGGGCCGTTTCAGTACGGCCTATTTCCCGTTTTGGTTCGACGATACGTGGCTGGATCAAATCGGACAGATTATTGGGCGGCGCGAGCAGTTGCCCATCAAACTTGGTTTGATCGGTGGCAAGGGCAAGACCCCACGGATGCGCAACGTGGCTTTCTGGACGGGCTTTTACAACCACACGCTGGACGAACGGATTCACACCGCCAAAGAACTACTCAAGCAAATTTACGCAACGCCATGCGCGGAACAGGATCAAATTGAACATCAAAGCCGGGCGGTTATCCACCGGTTTCACGAGGAAAGCAAGAATTTCTCCGACCTCTACGCGATTTTCCGTGAGGAACGGCACTCCAACCTGACTCCGGAACAACGGCTGACGCTGGACGAACGGTATTTCAATCTCGAAGCCAAGGCGGTGGCCCGGCTCCTGACCAAGGCCCGCGCCATGATCAAAGCTGGCCGATACGAAGAAGCCATGGTGGTTTTGGAAGTCGTGGCTTATTCCGATCTGCGCACGAAATTTGTTAATCTTCTCAAAGCGGAATGTTTGCGCGCAACCGGAAAGCCGGCTGAAGCCGAGAAGCTTACCCAGGAAAATGCCGAGATGTGGCCGGACAATCCCTTGTTGCGCCGACTCTTCCGTTTTGTCGCCTACATTTTCATTGAGGCCAAGCGGATGGTTTATTCCAAGTGGTAAGGGCTAATCACGGTTGGGCTTGACCGCCGATTGAAGACTTCACAACTGGCACGACATAGACCCAAACGGAAACACACTCTTTCTCAAAATTGACTCTGAGCCAGGTGTTCGCTCGCAGGTCTGATATTTCGTTTCAAAGATTTATCCAAAAACACAGCGGTTGATCCCTTCCCGCATTTTCTTCGTGCTTTTCGTGGCGGTGGCTTCTAGTTTTACGGTATGACAATCTGGCTGCTCGCGATTTTGTTGCTGGTGTGTTTGGCTGCCGCAGGGTATCGGCAAGGGGCCATTCGCGCGGGCATTTCCTTCTTTGGCATCATTCTCGCCGCGCTCCTCGCCGGATTACTCGGTAAACTGGTGGCGCCGTTGCTCAAGATCCTTGGTGTCGTTAACCCCATACTCCTCTGGGTGCTTCCCCCGTTCGTCGCCTTTGTCATTGTGCTGGCGTTGATCAAGATCGGCGCGCTGCTCGTGCATCAAAAGGTGGACGTTTATTATAAATACAAAGCGGGGGATCTGCGGCTGAAATTATGGGAGCGGCTTAACGCCCGGCTCGGCGCGTGCGTCGGACTATTGAATGGCGTCATGTATCTCATTTTGATCGTGATGGGGATCCACGCGTTTAGCTATTGGACCGTGCAAATGGCGTCGGGCGAAACGGATCCGAAAGGAATGCGACTTTTGAATCAATTGGGCCGCGATTTGCAAAGCACCGGCATGGCGCGCGTCGCCAAGGTGGTGGACCCCATGAACGACGCATTTTATGACACGGCGGATGTGGCAGGTTATTTGTATCAAAACCCTCTGCGGGAGGCGCGACTGTTGCGCTATCCCGGGTTTCTTTCGCTGGGCGAGCGGCCCGAGTTTCAAGCGCTCGGGCAGGACACTGAATTCTCAGGATTGCGATTGAAGCAAACACCGCTGCGCGAGGTTTTGCAACATCCCACGGCCAAGGCGGTCTTCGACAATCCCGAACTGTTGCGTCTCACTTGGACGACATTACAGCCCGACTTGAAGGATTTGAACACGTTTCTCGAAACAGGCAAGTCGGAGAAGTATGACCGCGAGCGCATCCTTGGCCGATGGACATTCGACGCCCACGCCACCCGGCTCCAAGCCCGCCCCAATGCGACGGGTAGCGAGGCCGCGAAACTGCGGACATGGTTGAGCGAAAAATTTCCCAAGAGCAGTATCGTAGCGGGGCCCGACCAAGTGCTAGTGTTGAAAGGTTTTCCCGTAATCAAGTTGCAGCCCGGCCAGCCGTACAGCGGCGAAGCCAAAAACTTGAAAGGCGAATGGAAGGCGATCGGCAACGACTACGAATTGACGCTCGACGGCGGCACGGACAAGCGGACGGCAAAGGTTGACGGTAGCCGTCTGATCATCTCTGGCGACAGCACCCCGGTGGCCTTCGTGAAGGAAGATTGATTTTTACCACAAATTGAGAAGCCAGAAAAAAAGGGCGCGACTACTCGGTCGCGCCTTTTGCTATTTACGGACTGATTTATCTCGGCCCGATGGGCACGCCATTCACGCGCTGGGGTGTGCCGAGGCTGGGGAATTCACCGAACAAGGAACGACCGGGAGGCAATTGGACAGTCGGGTTGGTACTGTTGGCAAATAACAGTCCCGTGGGCGCGGGCGCGGCGGCGGCAAGACTGTTCGGTTCCGATTGGCTTGTCGCCAGCGCCTCGATGCCTGCCATTCTGTCGCCAGTGAGATTGAGCGTTGGGCGCGTGTTGTCGGAAGCAAAAACCCCGATGACCAGCAATGCGCACGCGGCGGCAGTGAGCAACCCGGACACGGCCGGCCGGTGTTCAATTGCCTGCCAAAAGCGGCGGACCCAAGGCGACTCGGAAACGGCGTTCTCAAACGTTTCCAACCTTCCACCGGCCGTGCCCGTCCGGATGCGCGAAATCACCTGGCTGGAAAAGTCGTTAAAGTAACGCGGCGGCGGTAGCTCGTGTCGCTTTAATTTGAGCGCCCGGCACAACTGATCAAAATTTTCCGGTTCGACGTTCATACTCATTTTAAATAATCCACTAGGTAACCCTGCAACTGCTGCCGCGCATAAAACAACCGCGACCGCACCGTTCCCACATTGCACTCCATGATCTCCGCGATCTCATCATGGGGCAAACCCTGCACATCATGCAGGGTCACAACTAATCTGTGAGGTTCTGACAATTGCTGCATGGCTTCGTTCAATTTTTGTTGCAGCTCGGCCAACACCGCGTCGCGGCGGGGGGTTTTCTCCGAAACCAACGCCACCAAATCCGGGTCATTCTCCGCGCTGAAATCTAGGTCGTTCAGGCTCATGGCGGTCCGGTTCTTGCGTTGTTTTAGAAAATTTAGCGTTTTATTGACGGCGATGCGGTAAACCCATGTGTAGAAACTGGAGCCGCCCTTGAATGTTTTCAACGCCTGATACGCCTTGATGAACGCCTCTTGTGCGAGATCGTTGGCGTCCTCGTGATTGGACGTCATGTGATAGACCGTTGCGTAGATGCGTTGCTGATAACGGCGCACCAGTTCATCGTAGGCTGCCAGATCACCCGTCTGCGCCCGGCGCACCATCGCATCCTCCTCGGTCCGATTGACCGATGCCGGGGCTTTCGGAGGATCGGAAGCCACCGGGGCCGGCTCGGGCGCCGATGCCGCCGGGTCTGCAGAATCTAAACTCATTCTGACAATGCGGCCGTCTGCCGCGCCAGATACTCCGTTACGTCGAACAATCCGGCCCGGCCCGCCGACTCCGGCAACGCGCGCAAACATTGGCGTGCCTGGCCGAGATACCGTTCGATTAATTCGCGCGACGGACCGAGTGTCTCATGCCGCGCGAGCAATTCATTCACGCTCACAAAAGCGCCGGGCTGCCAGTCCTGCACCATTGCTTCGAGACGCGCCCGGTCGGCGGCGTTCGCGCGTTCCCAGGCCAGCAACACCGGATACGTCAACTTGCCCTTGGCGAGATCTGTGCCCAGCGACTTGCCGGCCTTTTGCTCCGTGCCAAACAGGTCCACGCAGTCATCGTAAATTTGATAGGCTGTGCCGAAGGCCAGCCCGAACTCCCGCAAAGCGGCTCGCTGCGGGGCGGTCGCATTACTTAAAAATGCCGCCAGCTCGCACGAGAGTGCGAACAACTCCGCCGTCTTCATCTCCAGCACCCGGAAATAATCCCGCCGGGACAACTCAAAGTTCCGGCGATGCCGCGTCTGCAAAATTTCCCCGGAGCAAACCGTATTCGTCGCCGACGCCACCGCGCGGCAGACTTCTGGCGTCGGAAAACTGGCCGCGAGTTTCAAGGATTGGGCGAAGAGGCAGTCGCCGAACAACACGGCAATTTCGTTTCCCCAGTTCGCCGCCAGCGTTAACTGGCCGCGCCGGATCTCCGCCTCGTCCATTACGTCGTCGTGAACCAGCGTGGCGAGATGCACCATCTCAATGATGACGGCGACGGTGACGTGAGAATCATTGGTCTGACCGAGCGAATTGGCCGCCAGCGCGACCAGTGTGGGCCGCAGGTGTTTGCCGTGACCATTGAGAGCGTATTCGGCGTATTGGGCGAGCGCAGGATCGAACTCGTTGACCTGTTTGGCGAGCCGGCGCGCGACGGATTCCAGAAACGGTTCGACCGGTTCGACGATATGTTTCCAGTAACCGGCGGGCTCCAAGCGTGGCGTGGCTTCCGTTCCCACTTTTGACTCAACTGCCAACATGCGCTGCCAATGTATGTTTTAGTTGCGGTGTTAGTCAAACCCCTTGTGCCAGCGCGGTGTGATGCGTCCCAATTTTCGCCATTCGCCACTGAAGTCACTGCGATTCTGTCCCCTCGCGCAGCGCCAGGGATTTAATTACCGCCGTTATCGCGCCCGCCGTCTTCCCCATCGAATAGAAGAGTGCGAATGCCTCACGGTCGGGCGGCACAGCCCGCAAAAACTCCGGCACGAACAGGGATCACCATTTTTTCCCATCCGCCCTCGTGCCACAGAGGTTCACTTTGATGCCGAGGGTGCTGGCCATGGCGGCTTTCGTCAGCAGACATTCGTCGGCGGACTTGGCATTGTTCGCATAAACGCACTGGATGTGATTGGCCTGGTGCTTGGCCATCATTTGATCGCGCGTCACGCCGTAGGTCACGGCATGCATGATGGGCCATTGCCAGGTGGTGGCCTTCCAGCGGCGCTCGGTTTCTGCCCGCGGCAATTTGATGACTTTGGCTCGGCCCAAGTCCATGTGTAGCGCGCCGTCGGCGACGTAGATACGGGACCAGACGATTTCGCCGGGCTTGGAAATACCGCGCAGGGTCGAACCACCTTTCGGAAAATACATCGGCGGCTGGCGGAAACCTTCTGCCCCCGCCCAGCCGTCGATGAAATGCGCCGGCGGCGCACTCCCGCTGATCTCGAACACCCAGACGTATTCCTTAGTGGTGCCCGACTGATCCCAGTCGCCCCAACGCAGGTCGTGCAGCGTATTCTCGGGTGGTTGCTGGAGCGCTTCGAGAACGCGCTGGGTGAGCAAGCCGTCGAGGCCGGCGCTCTCGTCCACTTCGTTGAAGTGCGTCAGCGGTTGACCGGCGTAGAGGACGCGTTGGCCGTCGCGGGATTTCACTGACGGCCGTTCGCGGTTGTTTAACGTCCCTTCCACCAGGTCGCTCGCGGGCAGCATATCTTTCAAGCCTTGCTGATATTGAATGCCGATGCAGTCACATCCGAAGTCATCGGCGATGCGCACGGCAGCGATATAGGTTTTGCACTGCCAGAGAATTTGAGCCTCGGTCAGGTCGGTGGCATCGTTCAGGCCGGTGTGAAATTTCATCCCGCGTTGTTTGAACCAGGCATAAGTAGCACGCGCCTCGGCGTCCTTGATCTGCGTGGCTTCGTAGTAAAGCGCGGACTGGCTGAGACGTTCCTTGAACACGCCGGTTGCATGGAGCAGATCGTCCGGAATGATGGCGTTGAACATACCCATGCAGCCTTCGTCGAACACGCCCATGATGGCCTTGTCGCGCCGCAAGGTGGCGGCCAGCGTCGCGCCGAGTTTTCGGGCGGCGCCCGGCACTTTAACTTTGGCGAACGGCGTGACATGATCGGTGCGGTGGGAACATTTGCCGATCGTGAGCCACTGGCGAAGTTTGGTTTGAAAATAGTTGTCGCTAAAATCCTCACTCCAGAGCGTGGAGTATTTTACGCCTTGTTTGGTCAGGGAGCCGTTCAAGTTCAACATCCCCACGAGCCCCGGCCAGGTGCCGGACCAGTTGGCAACGGTAATAATTGGTCCGCGATGCGTGGTAAGGCCGGCGAGGACGTGATGCGAGTATTGCCAGACGGCTTCCGCGATGATGAGCGGCATGGTCGGGTCAATGCGCTTGAACACTTCGATACCTTTGCGTTGTGAATCAATGAAGCCATGCTTGGCCACCGCGTCGTAAACGTGTGCGCGGACGACTTCATAACCCTCGGCCTGAATGGCGGTGCAAAGGGTCGTTTCCATCTCCTCTTGCGCAGGCCAGCAAATCTGGTTGGCCGAGAGGCGGAGATCGCCGCTGGCGATGAGTTGGATTTGATTTTTCTTGAGCTTGGGAAACGTAGGTTTGGCGGACGGTTTCATGTCGGTCGTATGGTGTTTCGATTAAATTGGCTCAGCCGAGGGCGGCAGATTAAGGGAGTATCGCGCATCGTCAAGAAAGTGAACGGCACAGGTGGCCAAACAAAAAATGGCCTGAGTCGTCAACCGGCCTATTTCTTCCGGGCGGCTTCCAGCGTCGCCTTGGTCGTCGCTTGCAACTCGTCGAGTTCGTCGCGCAGTTCGGCTTTCGTTTTCCGATCCATGCGGTCAATGAACAGAATAGCGTTCAAATGATCGGTTTCGTGTTGCACGGCGCGGGCGAGCAGGCCGCCGCAGCGGAATGCAATCGGCTTACCCTTCTCGTTCAGAGCCTTCACGTCCACGGATTCGGGGCGCGAAATCTCCGCATACATTTCCGGAAAACTCAGGCAACCTTCCGGGCCGGCGATAGGTTCGCCCACGGGCTTTACTTCGGGATTGATGAGCACGAGCGGCATGAAGTCGCTTACGTCAGCGGGTTTGCCGTTCAGTTCTAGCGTGGAAGGCCGGTCGGTGACGGCGCGCAAATCCAGGACGGTTAATTGCAACGCCTGGCTCACCTGTTGCGCCGCGAGACCAATCCCTTTACTCGCATTCATGGTTTCAAACATGTCAGCGATGAGGCGGTGAATCTCGGTCGTGACCGATTCGATGCGCGCTCCCTTTTGGCGCAACACCGGATGACCGTATTTGACGACAGGCAAAATCATGGACGTTTCACTTCAGGCCTTTGCCGGCCAGTCACGTAGCAACCCAACGAGGTCGGCCAGGCTGGGACTTTTGGCCGAGCGCACATAGAAGCCACTCGTGGTCACGCCGGTTAGAACGCTTTGGGCGTTGTCGAAGCCGAGTAGTTTGCCGAGACAGAAACCGGCGTTGAAATGATCGCCCGCACCGGTGGTGATGAGCGGCTTGGCCGTGAACGGCCCCTCGACAATGGCGGCATCGCCCGCGCTCACCGCCAAAGCATAGGGAACCGGATGAACGACGACGGTGTTCACTTTGATCTGGTCGCGGATTTGGGTGGCCAGTTTCAACAAGCCCCCCGGCGAATGGTCGCTGGTGTTCAAATCGAGATGCCCGCCAATTTCGTACGCCTCCTTCTCGTTCAGCCCAAGGATCGCATCGAAATGCCGCTCGAATTGCGTGATAAGCGACAACGCCTGCAGGATGTCGGCGCGCGTGCGTTTCTCCGGATCGGCGAGATCAAAAAAGAGTTTGCGGCGCGGGCCGGTGAGTTTGGGGCAGACATCCTGGAGGATCGTCGACCACATTTCGTTCATGCAGGTGAGCATCGTCCAGTTCACGAAGGCGACGAAGCTTGCAGCCTGCACCTTGGCGGTAAATTTATCCTGGCCAAAGCGCGTCTTGATGCTCTCCCAGTTCACTTCGCGCAGCGCGGAGTGCTTGCCACAAATGATTTTGCCGTCCTCAAATTCCAGCGCATCGGTATAGCCCGGCTCCGCGATGGAATGCACCTCGGCCTGTTTCGCAAAGTCGGCGAAGACCGAATGTAAACCCGGGTAACCGAGATTGCCGAGGTAGCAGACTTTGATGCCAAAGCTGGCCAACGCATTGGCCATGATAGGGCCGTTGCCGCCCAGCTTGGTAAACTGTTTGACCATTTCCACGTTGGTACTTTTGCCGGCGGCGGCAGCGAGGCGGTCGGCGTATTTGGTGATGGTGGTAAGCCGGTGATATTTGTCCGCGCTCTCGCGTTTGTCCACGATGTGAAAAATTTCGTCCACAAAACCATCGAGACCGAGGAAGGCGTTGAGGCGGTTGACTTGAGCGGTGGCCGCTTGGAGTTGGCCCGCACCCCGGGCGCGTAGTTCAGGTGTATTCATGGGTTTGTTTGGCAAAAATTGGTTAAGCAGGCCGGTCCGGACGCGTCATTCGGCGTTGATCCCCAGGATTTGCAGGATGCGCTCAAGTTCCGCGTCGCTGTAGAAGGAAACATCCAACGAACCTTTGCCTTGGGCGTAACGCAAATGGACTTTCGTGCCGAGCCGTTCGCGGATTTTGTTTTCCAGGCTGGCGACATGTGCGTCGGTGGTCCGCGGGGTTTTGGCGCCGTTCCGAGCGCGGGCGCCGTCGCGGGTTTGGAGCTTCGCGACCAAACCTTCGGTCTGACGGACGTTAAGCGCTTCCTTGATCACACGCTCGGCGGCAACCCGCTGCTGGGCTTCCTCGGTCAAACCAAGAATGACTTTGGCGTGACCGACCGAGAGCCGGCCATCGCGAATGAAACCTTGCAGGTCCGCCGGAAGTTTCAGCAACCGCACCGCATTGGCGACCACCGCGCGGCTCTTGCCGACCTTGGTGGCGACGAGTTCCTGCGTGAGCTGAAACTGGCTGACGAGTTGCGCGTAGCCGAGGGCTTCTTCGATGGCGTTGAGATTCTCGCGCTGGAGGTTTTCGATGAGCGCCATCTCGAGTACGGCGCGGTCATCGGCCTCGCGGACGAGGACCGGAACTTCGGTGAGGCCGGCCAGTTGAGCTGCCCGCCAGCGGCGTTCCCCGGCGATGAGTTCAAAATTGTTCCCTTGGGCACGGACGATGAGCGGCTGAACAATGCCTTGTTCCCGGATGGAGTCAGCGAGTTCGCGGAGGGATTCGGTGGAAAAATCTTTGCGCGGTTGCAGGGCGCAGGGACGGATCTGGGTCACGGCGACACGGCGAACATGATCACCCACTGCCGGTGAAGGCATGAGCGTAGGCGGCGCGGCGGGCGGCGGAACAACGTGGATAGCGGTGGTTGGAAACGGAGCCGCTGGCGCCGGGTTGGAGATGACAGGAGTGCCACCCAACAGCGCGCCAAGGCCGCGTCCCAGAGCCGGTTTTGACATATCCACAGATTGGCGAAGTGATGCCGGGTTGTCAATTTCCACTCTGAAACAGAGCACTTTTTAGCCGCGAAATGCACGAAACCCGACCCAGCCGCTTTTTAAATCGTTCCAGTTTTTGAAGTGGAAGGAACGGGACGAGGAAGGAACGCATCGGCAGACCGCCGATGACTCAATTCCCAACGGTGGCGCTCTCCCGAGTTGTTGCTCCGCCACCCCCGGCCGAGCTTGGTCTGTTCGGCAATACCGAACAAGATCGGGCGCATCTTGACCCTGCCTCCGTTTTTCAGACCGCGAAGTGGTCAAAGATGAATAGCCGTGGGTGCAAACCCACGGCGGGATTTGCGAGGCCTGTGCGATCCCTTGCGGGGTCGAAGGTGTTTTGTCCTAGTTCCGTGGGCTGCCCGCCCACGGCTATTCATGTTTTGTCCTCCCAGGACAATTGAGGTCAGTGCCACGCTGCGCCGATCAAGATCGGAGTCGCTTTACCGCGATGGACTTGGCTGGTGATTCCCGTTAGGCTGGAAACAATTTATGAGCAGTAAGAACATACTCCGCTTCGGGTTGCCCAAGGGCAGTTTGCAGGATGCCACCGTGCAAAAGATGGCCAAAGCCGGCTGGAACATCTCGGTCAGCAGCCGTTCCTACATCCCGTATGTGGACGATCCCGAGATGGAAATCCGGCTTATTCGCGCCCAGGAAATCAGCCGCTACGTCGAACACGGCTACCTGGATTGCGGCATTACCGGGTACGACTGGATCATGGAGAACGGATCGAAGGTCCACGAGGTGGG
>JANYBF010000404.1 GCA_025360895.1 Verrucomicrobiota bacterium | reverse complement strand
AGTTCCTGCTGGTGGACGAGTATCAAGACACGAACAAACTCCAAAGCGACATTATTGATCTGCTGGCCGCACGGCATCAGAACGTGATGGTCGTGGGCGACGATGCGCAAAGCATCTACGCCTGGCGCGGCGCGAACTTTCAGAACATTCTCAAGTTCCCGGAGCGTTATCCCGGCGCCCAAACGTACAAGATCGAAACCAACTATCGGAGCACGCCGGAAATCCTGACGGTAGCCAATGCCGCCATTGCCGCCAACATTCAGCAGTTCGCCAAACAGCTTGCGCCTGCCCGGAAGTCCGGCACGAAGCCTGTGCTCGTGACGTGTAACGATGCCGCCGAGCAGGCGGCCTTCATCGCCCAACGCGTGCTCGAACTGCGCGAGGAAGGCCTGGATATGAACGGCATGGCGGTGCTGTATCGCTCCCATTTCCACGCGCTTGAATTACAACTCGAACTGACGCGCCGCAATATCCCGTTCAGCATCACCAGTGGCATCCGCTTCTTTGAGCAGGCGCACATCAAGGACGTGACCGCCTATCTCAAACTGGTGACGAACCCACGCGACGAACTTGCGTTCAAACGCATCGCCCAACTGCTTCCGGGGGTCGGCGGCAAGGGCGCGGATAAACTTTGGCGGGCATTTTGCGGTGCGACGGGTGAAGGTAGCCGCCGACGTGCGGAGGCGGACAAGGGTGACACCACTCCTAAAAAATCCGCCTCGTTACCTCGGCGGCTACAAAGCTGCGGCGGCAGCGTCCCCAAGAAAGCCACACTGGCTTGGGCCCAATTGACTGCAACCATCGCCCAACTCGCAGCCCCGGAAGTACGCACCAGCGCGGCGAAGATGATTCCCATCGTTATCGAAGCCGGCTACGACGATCACCTGAAGGAAAACTTTGCCAACTACCGCTCCCGCCTGGACGATTTGAAGCAACTCGCCATTTTCGCTCAACAGTTTCCGACCGTGGATGAGTTCCTCACTCAGATGGCGCTACTGACCAACGTCGAGGCCGAAGCCGAACAACAGCCCGCCAACCGCGACGACAAGAAGATTCGCCTATCAACGATTCACCAGGCCAAAGGCCTGGAGTTCGACGTAGTGTTTATCATCATGCTGTGCGATGGGCTGTTCCCGTCCGCCCGCTCCATGGAATCCACCGAAGGCGAAGAAGAAGAACGCCGGTTGTTTTACGTCGCCGTCACCCGGGCCCGTAACGAGCTTTACCTTAGTTACCCGCTCATTCGCGCCGGCTATGGCAACACCGGCGCGACGATGCAACAACCCTCGCGCTTCCTGGCGGAAATCCCGAAGGAGTTGGTGGACGAGTGGAATCTGCGGACGTACGCGTAGATGGCGAGGATTGCTGGATTTAGTCAGCGCCCCAGAAATTCATCCACGCTTAAACCCGCCTGTTTGATGATCGCGCGTAAAGTCCCAAGCGGCACTGTGCCCGGGTGATGCGGAACAGTCGTGCGCCGTTTTGTGAGGGGATTATACCAGATTTCATGACTGCCTTTGGCTTGGCGGTCGAAGACAAATCCGCTTGCCCGCAATCGCTCAATAACTTCCCGGTATTTGAGGGCAGGCAAATAGCTCATGCTGCCGCTGGAGAAAGACCGATTGGGATTTTGATGGTGGACTTGCGGGCAGACCGTTTGAGAGCCGCGCGGATTTTTGCGGGAAGTCGGTCGCCGTGTTCGATGTAGGATTCTACCAATTTACGGGCGACATCTTGCGCGATTTCGATGGTTTCAGCCACCGTGCGGCCTTGGGCCACCAATCCGGGCAAGTCATCGCTGGTGGCGAGATAGCCGCCCTCCTCTAAGGGTTCGATTTGAACAGGTAAAAAAAATTCGTCCATAAATTTCAGCGGCAAGTTAGGCTCTCATCCGTGCATGGGCAAGCCGATTGCGGCACGAATTTCAATCCAACGCAGCACTTCAACAACCCTCACGCTGCCTCGAAGAAATTCCCAACGCGCTGGTGGACGAGTGGAATCTGCGGACTTACGGCTGACTGCTGGCCGTAAAATGTAGCCGCTGACGTGAGGAAGCGGATTTCTTGGACCATCTCTCCGCCTCCTCACGTCGGCGGCTACGGTACTGTCGCGGGCCGCCAGTCTAAAACTTTCAACTGCACCGTGCGCTTGCCATTGTAGTCGTTGACCTGCGGGGCGAACGCCACGTCGAATTTCCCCACCGGCAATGATTCCTTGCCTCCGTTCCACCACACGGCTTCGTGACTCGTCTGGCCATCCGTCAACCACAGCTTCACATGTTGCTTCTCCGCCCCCATGCGCAGGAGCGACCGTTGATGCGTCAGTCCGCGCGCGAAAAATTGAACCATCGGATTTCCCATTCCGGTCGGTTTGAGTTGATCGAGCTCCACCAAGGTGGCGAGCGTGATATCGCCCAGACTGACTTCCGCATCGAGTCGGAGGGGCGGCTGCAAATCCTCCAGTTTGAGCGAACGCCGGGCGAGGTCGTTGAGGCGTGAGCGAAAGGTTTCGAGCTTGTCCGGGTGAATGGTGATGCCGGCGGCCATCGCATGGCCCCCGTGGCGGATGAGCAGGTCATCGCACTCCCGCAAGGCCGCCGCGAGATCAAAGCCGGCGATGCTGCGACCCGACCCGCGCCAGCTCTCACCATCTCCACCAACAATAAACGTGGGCCGATAGAATTCCTGA
>JANYBF010000403.1 GCA_025360895.1 Verrucomicrobiota bacterium | reverse complement strand
GCCGCCGACATGGACGAAGGGCCGGATCGAAGTGCGTTTTCCACTGGATGACGAAATCAAAGCGACGGGCGCGATTCCTTGTCTCGACCCGGATTTCCGCACGCACTTCGCGGTGTTTGGCGCGAAGGATGACGATGCCATCGCGGGCTATCGGCTCTACGATGCGACGAGCGGAGAAAAGCTGGCGGAGTCCACCGACCGTCGCTTTCCCCCTGCCACCGCTCCCGCCGCTGCAAGCGCGCAGCTTCCGAGTCGCCGCATTTGACCGCGCAGGGAATGAATCCAAGGACGGACCACGCATCGCTTTCACCACGCCGGCCATCCTCGACATCGGGCCGAAAAAGACGGGCCAGCCCGAGCTGGTGACGTTGGTTAATCGCGCGAGCAAACCCGATGGCACATCGGTGGCGGGCTGGGTAACGCTCGGCAAAACCTCCGAAAAAGTTGGGAGCTGGACGGGCGAGAATATTTTGAACTCCGAATATCGCGCCCTGGAAAATGACGCCGTGCTGAAGGTCACGCTGCCCAATGGTCACTACCGCATTTCCCTGCTCATCACCGATGGTCCCAGCCCGACGGCCAAAGTGCTGCTGGACGGTGTGCTCGTGTGGCATTTCCCCACGCGCCACTGGACGACGACGGTGGAGCCATTTCTCGCCCAAGTCACCAAGGGCGCGATGGAACTCACGCTCCCGCGTGCGTTCGGTTTGCTCGGCGTGGTCATCGTGCCGGAGCAGCCGGGCCAAGCGCCCCAGTGGACCGTCGCCAATCCCATGCCCGTCGTGGAGTCGCTGGAGTTTCAGCGCATCTCGGATGAAAAAGCGCCGCACTTCGATTTCAACAAAGCCTCGCTCCGCCTGCGCTGGCCAGCGGCGACCGGCGCGCGTTCCTATCGCGTTATCGTCAATAACGAGCCGCGCTACGTCATAAATCTCACCGCCGTGGAGTTGGAGAAATTGCCCATCGATACCCCGCTCGACATCCGCATTGATGCCGTAGATCGCGACGGACGCATCACTTCCAGCAAGACCTCCGCGAGGAAGCTGACACCCGGCTGCTCGGCACTTGCGAGCTGCTTTCGTGGTTCCCTATGAATGACGAAGGTGATTTTGAAGCCTACCTGAATGGGGTAAAACTGAACTACAGTCGGAAGTCGAAAACGCCCGTTTCGGTGCGACTGCTTGCTGGCAAAAACGTGCTCGCCGTGAAAGTGCTCGCCAGCCGCGGCGGGCCGAAAGTGAAGTCCATTTTGACCCTCAACGGCAGACTCCTCCAAAGCGCCGCTGATTGGAAATTTTCCCTCACAGAAGACCAAGGCTGGCAGACGCCGAATTTCAACGACGCGGCCTGGACACCGGCCCGTGTGGCCAATCCGCAGCAGCATCGCAACCGCCATGCGGAAAAGGACCTGCGCGGCGAATGGGCCACCGTGCAGGAAAAAGCGGCGGACAAGGTGGAGGCCGAGTTTGCTTTCTTCCGCCTTACTTTTCAGGTGGATGCCAACACACCGCGAGGGCAACTCGCAGCCCAGATTGAGAAAGACGCTTTGCGTGAAGTGAACCAGCGCATCGACGAAATCGTCGTGCAAAAAGTGGCCTTTGCGAAAACGCCGCTCAGCGAAGTCATCAAAGATCTCAATGCCCAACTGAAAATCGCCAGCGAAGGAAAGCTGCGCCTGAAATTCGCCGCCGCCGATGAGTTGGCAAAAATCCCCATCACCCACGAAGGCACGAACATCCTCCTTCGGCAGCTCATCGACATCCTCACACGCCAAACCGAAAGCCAAATGAACCCGGATGCCGACGGCACTCTGCGCCTGCAAAAGCCCGCGCCATGAATCATCATCTTATGAACACCGCCACTCGCATCCAACTCATCGCTGTCACGGCGCTTCTATCGCTAAGCACCGCCGCACGCGCAGCGATCGCCACGCAACCCGCAGATCATTTTGCCGATAGCGTGGGCGTCTGCACCCACTGGTCGTATCCCGATACGCCGTATGGCTTCGCCTTCGAGGGCGTGAAACAGCGGCTCTTGCAGAGCGGCATCCGGCATGTTCGCGACGGCCTGAGCGAGCGGCTCGTGGAGTTGGGCAAGCTCGGCATCCGCGCGACCGTCTTGGTGGATGCCGACAAGCCCATCGCGGATTCGCTGGCTGCAATCAAAAAGGCGAATGCGCAGGGCGCGCGCATCGTGGCCATCGAAGGGCCGAATGAGCCGGATCTCTTTTGGAAAAACAACCAGCGCAGTTATGCCGGCCAAGGTGCCGGGCAAGGCGACGCGGGGATCATCGCCGGTGTCATCGCGTTTCAAAAGGACCTCTATGCAGCGGTCAAGGCCGACGCGGCCTTGCGCGGGCTCACCGTGCTCGGGCCAGCGCTCGGAAAGACGTATGGCTACGATACCAGGTCGCCACTGGGCAAAGGCACGCTCACGGATTTCGTGGACTGGGGCAACTTCCATCCTTATCCCGGCGGCAATCCTTTCAGCGTGCCATTCCGCTACGCCGGGCTGGAGAAATACACATGGCACGGCGCGCACCCGAGCGCGAACCTGGATGAGAACCCGTATGCATTCGATGTCTATGCGCCGCCTTTCGCGCCCAAGCCGATGGCCGCGACCGAAACCGGTTACTCGACATTCATCGATGGCCCGAGCGAGGCGGCGCACGCGAAATATCTGCCGCGCTTGTTCTGCGAGTATTTCCGCAAAGGGGTGCAACGCACGTTTAGCTACGAATTCCTCGATGAATGGAATAAGCCCGAGGATCGTGAAGCGAACTTCGGCCTGATCCGGCACGACCTTTCGCCCAAGCCCGCGTATCACGCGCTGCGGCGACTGCTCGCGTTGACCGCGGATCCGAAAGCGCCTGCCGATTTCAAATCCGCGCCGCTGCCGGGCGATCTCACCGTGAGCGCCGCAAACGGATTTGATCGCGTGCAATACGTTCACCACTTCGCCCTGCAACGCGCTGACGGCAGCTTCCTGCTCCTCATCTGGCACGACATCACGCTGGATGACACCAGCCAGAAACCATGGCGTCGCGTACCGCTCGCGCCACCCATGCCCGCCGTGCTGAAGCTCACCAAAGCAGCAAAACGGGCGGAAATTTTCATCCCCAATGATGGCGACGAAACGGTACAGACGCTTACCAACACGGAGCAAATCCCACTGGCGGTGCTCGACCGCGTGATGGTCGTGCGACTTACTTTTTGAAATATGTGTCACTCTTTCCTGATCGGATTTCTGTTTACGCTCGTCGCACTCCTCCCACTACCCGCCGCCGAGACGCCGGAGCAGTCGCTCACGGCCTACCGCGCCGAGTTGGCTGCCTGCCGCGCTGCTCACGGCGGGAGCTATGACGTGCCGGATGTGAAATTCTTTCTCTTCGGCATGGGCGCACGGGCGAAGTCTTTCTAT
>JANYBF010000363.1 GCA_025360895.1 Verrucomicrobiota bacterium | reverse complement strand
ATGGGCATTTTTGAGGTGTTCGTCATTGATGACGATGCCCGGAAGTTGATCTACGACAAGGTGCCAACCTCCGTCCTGCGGGCGCGCGCAAGAGAGATGGGCATGCGCACTTTGCGCGAGGACGGCGTGCGGAAAGTCCTCGCTGGGATGACCACGCCCGACGAAGTAATTCGCGCGACCGTGGGTGACGAAAACTAAGTGACTTTGACCAATCAAGAGAACCGGAGATTTTAAGCATGGCATATTCGATGTCCGATTTGTTGCAGTTGGTGGTGTCGGAAGGCGCTTCCGATCTCCATATCCGTGTGGGGGTGCCGCCGACGATCCGGGTGCATGGTATTCTGCATCGCGTCGAAGGTCCGCTCTGCCGGCCGGAAGACGCCGAAGAGTTGATGCGCAGCATCACGTCCGAGGATCACATCCAGCATGTGCGCGAGCGCGGCGGGGCGGATTTTGGTTTTGCGTTCGGCGAGATGGCGCGCTTTCGCGTGAGCGTGTTCAAGGAGAAGGGGAATTTCGCCATGGTGCTGCGGCAGATTCCCAGCAAGTTGCTCACGATGGAGCAAATCGGCATTCCGCCATCCGCCAAGGAACTGCTCTATCTGCCACGCGGTTTGGTGCTGGTGACGGGGCCGACCGGTTCGGGCAAGACCACCACGCTGGCCTCCATGCTCAACATCATCAACGAGGAGCGTGATGAGGCGCACATCATCACCATCGAAGACCCCATCGAGTATTATCACAAACACAAGAAGGCCTTGGTGACGCAACGCGAGATCGGCGTGGACGTACCGAACTTTGCCGAGGGTCTGCGTCGTGCGTTGCGGCAGGACCCCGACATCGTGCTGGTCGGCGAAATGCGCGACTTGGAAACGATTGAAGCCGCGATTACGGCGGCGGAAACGGGGCACTTGGTGTTTGGCACGCTGCACACCACGGGCGCGGCCAAGACGATTGACCGGATCGTGAACGCCTTTCCGGCGAACCAGCAGGAAACCATTCGTATCCAGCTTTCCACCGTGTTGCGGGCGGTGATTTCGCAGTTATTGCTTCCCCGCGTGGATAAGCCGGGCCGCGTCGCCATTTTTGAAATCATGATCAACACGCCGTCCATCGCCGCCCTGATCCGCGACAACAAAACGTTCCGTCTCCAGTCGGATATTCAGACCGGGGCCAAGTACGGCATGGTGACGCTGGACAGTTTCCTGATTGAAAAATACCTGGCCGGCATGATCGCGCGCGAGGAAGTCATTACCAAGTCGCAGGACCCGGTTACGATCCAGCAGAAGTTGCAGGAGTTGGAACTGGCCGCAGCCGTCGGTACGGATGGCGGCAAAGCTTGACGCGAAACGAATATGTCCGAAGAAATATCAAACCCGCTGTTGTCGCTCGTCAAGGAGCAGGGGCTGATTGACGATCTGCAATACGAGGAAGTCGCGGGCGAAGTGAAGCGGAGCGGTACGCCGGTATTCCAGGCGCTGCAGAACTTCGGGATCATGGACGCGGATGCCATTTTGCAGGCGATGGCGAATCATCTGGGCACGGAGGTGGTGGCGTTGCGCAACGTCGAGTTGCCGAAGGATGCCTTGGCCGCCGTGCCGGCGAGCACGGCCAAGATGTATCGCTGTCTGCCGGTGGGATTGAGTGATGGCAAGTTGCGCGTGGCCTTTGAAGATCCGCTCGATCCGCAGCGTGTGGATGAGTTCAGTTTTGTCGCCAAAAAGGAAATTCAGATCGTGGTTGCCCACCCGGCGGAAATCCAGGCGGGGCTGGACAAGTACTACGGCGAGGAAATGGGCGGCGACGTCTCGGAAATCCTCAAGGAGCTCGGGGGGGACGAAAAGATCGCCGAAGAATCAATCGTGGCGACGGAAACGGACGACGAGACGCTCATTGCGGGCCTCGCAAACGAAGCGCCGATCGTGCGCTTCGTGAATCTGGTGTTGTTCCAGGCAGTCAAGGATCGCGCGAGCGACATTCACTTCGAGCCGTTCGAGACGGAGTTTCGCATCCGTTACCGCGTGGATGGCGCCCTTTACGAAATGTCGCCGCCGCCGAAACACCTGGCCTTGCCCGTGGTGTCGCGCATCAAGGTCATGGCGAATCTGAACATCTCCGAGCGGCGTCTGCCGCAAGACGGACGCATCAATTACAAGTTGGGTCATAAGGAGATTGACCTGCGCGTTTCCACCTTGCCCACGCAATTTGGCGAGTCTGTCGTGTTGCGCGTGCTGGATCGTAGCTCGGTAAATCTGGAACTGGAGTCGCTGGGCTTTCCGAAATACGTTCACGACTTCGTGTCGGAAGTCATCCAGCGGCCCAACGGCATCTTTGTCGTGACGGGTCCGACCGGTTGCGGCAAGACCACCACGCTTTACTCCTGTTTGCGCCGGGTCAACATGATCGATTCAAAACTGCTGACGGCGGAGGACCCGGTTGAGTTCGACATTGAAGGCATCATGCAGGTGGCCATCAACGAAGGCGTGGGCATGACGTTTGGCAAGGCGTTGCGCTCCTTTCTGCGCCAGGACCCGGACATCATCATGGTCGGGGAAATGCGCGATTTGGAAACGGCGCAGATTGCGATTCAAGCCTCGCTCACCGGACACCTGGTGTTAAGCACCCTGCACACAAACGACGCCCCCGGCGCCGTGACGCGGCTGGTGGACATGGGCACCGAGCCATTCCTGGTTTCCTCGACTTTGATGGCGGTGTTGGGCCAACGGTTGGTTCGGAAGGTCTGCAAAGAATGCCGGACGCCGTTCGAGCCGACGGAAGCGCAACTGGCGCTGCTCAATCTTTCGCCCCATGACCTGGGCGACAAAGTATTTTATTACGGCCGGGGTTGTTCCAGTTGCAACGACACTGGTTACCGGGGCCGCAAGGGCATTTATGAATTGCTCGTTTGCAGCGACACGATCCGCTCAATGATCACCGACCGGGCGCCCACCATCGTGTTGCGCCAGAAGGCCGTTGAACTCGGCATGGTCACGCTGCGCGAGGACGGCTTGCGCAGCATCTTCGACGGTGATACTACTATCGAAGAAGTAGTTAAATACACCTAAGCCGAAACCGCTATGCCGAAATACAGTTACGTGGCGATGGATCAGAAGGGGAAGGAGCAGAAAGGGACCATCGAAGTTGCCACCCAAAACGAGGCGATTAGCCGCGTCAAGGAGATGGGTTTGTTCCCGACAAAAATTGTCGAGGTGGATAAAGCCAAGGACAAGTCACCGAAGAAAGCTCCCGCCGGGGGCAAAGCCCCTGCCAAAAAGAAAAAGGGCATCAATCTTAATTTTAAAATCCCTGGTTTCGGCGGCGGCGTTAAGTCCAAGGTGCTGACCACGTTCACCCGGCAGTTGGCTACGCTGGTGGACGCCGGGTTGCCTTTGTTGCGCGGCATGCGGGTGTTGCAAAAACAGGAGCGTAGTCCGGTGCTTAAGTCCATCCTCGACGATCTCTCGCTTGCCATCGAAGGCGGCAGCACATTTTCCGAGGCGCTGGCGCAGCATCCGAAAGTTTTTAACCGGCTGTACGTGAACATGGTCAAGGCGGGTGAGCTTGGCGGTGTGCTGGAAGTGGTGCTCAACCGGCTCTCCGAGTTTCAGGAGAAGGCACAGAAGATCAAGGGCAAGGTTATTGCCGCCATGTTTTATCCCGTGGCCGTGATGGTGGTTGCCGTGGCCATCATGGGCGTCCTGGTCGTGATTGTAATTCCCAAATTCAAGGAAGTGTTCGCCGGCCTGGGTGAAGGGCGACCGTTGCCGGCGTTCACCCGGTTCGTTATGGCCATCAGTGACGCGGTCCGCGGCAACATTATTGTTACCATGATCTCCATTGCGGTCGTGGTGATCGCCTTCCTTCTGTTCATCAAAACCAAATTCGGGCGGTACGTCTGGGACAAATTCAAACTTAAAGTGCCGGTGATCGGTCCGGTCGTGAGCAAAGTGGCTATTTCCCGTTTCACGCGTACGCTGGGTACCCTCGTCAGCAGTGGCGTTCCGATTTTGCAGGCGTTGACCATCGTTCGCGAAACGGCCGGCAACGTCATCATTGCCAATGCCGTCAGTGCCGTTCACGAAAGTGTCAAGGAAGGTGAAACGATCACGGCCCCGCTCGAAGCTTCCGGGGTGTTTCCACCGATGGTCATCTCAATGGTGGACGTCGGTGAGCAGACGGGCGCGCTCCCCGAAATGATGATGAAGATCGCCGACAACTTTGACGAGGAGGTGGACAATGCCGTGGCTGCCATGACTTCGCTCCTGGAGCCGATCATGATTGTCTTCCTGGCGGTCATCGTCGGCAGCATCGTTATCGCGATGTTTCTTCCGTTGATTGATCTGATGAATACCATGGGTAGTGATGGTGGCGGCGAGAAGGAATAGAACCTTTTGTCCGGTTGCTCAGTCCGGGTCTAAAACACCATTTTGAACCAATTCCTTGGTTCATGCAGAAAACTCAAAAAGATTGTTGACACTTAACCATGCCAAAGTGTAAATACATTGTAGATACATTGCATGGGCGAATTATTTACAACTGACTCGACATGGAGTTCGATTGGAACAATCCGCCCTTTGAATTGGGCAGTTCTTTGACTCAGCGGGAGATAGAAGAGTCGTTTGAAGATCCGTTTGCAATCCGGTTGCTGCCGGACTCGCAACGGTTTGCGGTTCAGGCGCGGTTTTTCAATCTTGGCGCGGCGGCCGGCGGGGATGGCTTTTTCAGCGTTTACCGGACGAATGGGAAGCAGATCCGGGTGATCCACTCGCGGCCATTCCAGCCCGAGGAACGGTTTTTCTATCAGCGGAAAATGGATCAAACCTTGACGCCGTAGGCACTTGGTCCAGGCGACGGTTCAGTCACACGGCCAGATGGAAAACGAAAGATGCGCACCATCGCAAATTGGGAAGAAGTGCCGATCTTCGACAGCGAGGAATCCGAGGCGGATTTCTGGTCGGAAAATCGTCCGGACTTGCGGTTGATGGAAGCGGCGGTGGCGAGCAGCAGTGAGGTTTCCGAGTCGGTCACCATCACGCTGCGGATTGATCCGCGGATGTTGGCGCGCATCAAGCGTCTGGCCCGGGCCCGGTATTTGAACTATCAGAGCATGATCAAACAGTGGTTGAGCGAGCGCATGGAAAACGAATTGCGCGAACGCTGATCGCCTGGGAAAAAATGAAAACAACGAATATCTTCAATCCAATCGCCCGGCGGGCCTTCACGCTCGTGGAAATGCTCGTGGTCATTGCTGTCATCGCCATTCTCGCGGCCATGATTTTTCCGGCATTCGGCGCGCTCAAGCGCAAGGCCGCCATTCAAAAGGCGCAAACGGAATTGCAGCTGGTCGCTTCGGCGATCACGGACTACAAGCATCAATACGGGCACTACCCGCCGGACCATCCCGCGAATCCCACTGTTAACGGTCTTTATTTTGAATTGCTCGGCACGGTGCAGAAGGTCACGAAGAAAATTCTGTATTTTGAAACGAAGAACGGAGATGCCAGAATAGCCACTAACGATGTGCCGCTTCGATTTGGGCAGGGTGGATTTGTGAACTGTACCAAGAGCGGTGGCGACGACAATGCCCAGGCGGCCAAGAAGTTCCTGGTCGAGTTGAAACCCACGCAATATGGGGAGATCGTCCCGGGTTCGAACATTCGCCTGTTGGCCTGTTCCGTGAAATGGTCGGACAACAATACCTCCCCAATCTCGACCAACCCCGGCCTCAATCCTTGGCGCTACGTCTCGTCCAATCCCACCAACAACCCCGGCGAATTCGACCTTTGGGTGGACATTCTCGTGGGTGGCAAGACCAACCGCATTAGCAACTGGAGCGATAAACCCCTGATCGTCCAATGACTACCGCATCGCCAAACCAATCCAACGGGTTGAAGCCGATCGCGGTTGCCTGGCAGGATAGCGCCTGGGTTCCAGTCGTGACCCAGGTTCGTCCATCGCATCGTCGGACAGCTCCGCTCGTCGGGTTCAATCACCATGCAAGCTCTCGGGTGTCCCGGATGGGCCACTTCCCGCACCGAATTATGAAAACCTCCCTCTCACATTCCCGTCGTTCCTTTCGAGCGTTTACCTTGATTGAACTGCTCGTCGTGATCGCCATCATTGCTATTCTGGCAGCCATGTTGTTTCCCGCGCTCTCGAAAGTGAAGGAGAAGGTGCTCAAAGGCCGGGCCAAAACGGAGATGAGCAACATCGTCCTCGCGATCACGCAGTTCGAGGCGAAATACAGCCGGCTGCCGATGCTGCCCGGTGTGCCGACGGGAAAAATCGACGTGACCTTTGGTCTCGGCCTAACTAACTCACTGGCCAACCATACCAACATCTCGGCCAATGCCGCCATCATCGCCATCCTCATGGATAAGGAAACTTACGGCAACGGATTGAATACGCCGAACAAGGGGCATGTCTTGAATCCGCAGCGCCATGCTCTGTTGAATGCAAAACCGGCCAGCGATAATAATTCGCCGGGCGTCGGTCCGGATGGCGAGTATCGGGATCCGTGGGGCGTGCCCTACGTCATTTCGTTGGACTACAGCTTGAACGAACACTGTCGCGATGCTGTTTATTCAAAAACTTCGGTTTCGCAACAGAATGGTCAAACTGGATTTAATGGGTTGTTCAACCCCACGGGAACCATCGATGAATTTGAACACACCGGCCAGTTCATGATCTGGTCGTTGGGGCCGGACAAGAAATCTGACAACGGCGTCAAGGCCAATCAAGGGGTGAACAAGGATAACATTCTCAGTTGGTAGGAATCTCGTGAAAACTCCGGCGCGCAAATCAGCCTTCACCTTGCTCGAACTGCTTGTGGTCATTGCGATCATCGGCATTCTGGCGGCCATCTCGGCGCCGGTGTTCAAGAACCTGCGCGCCACCGACGCCATGGCGGCGTCCACGCGCCAGTTGCTGGATGATGTGGCTCGCGCCCGGCAGTACGCCATCAGCCAGCGCACCACGGTGTACATGATCTTCTGTCCGGCTAATTTTTGGACTGATCCGGCCTATTCCGCGCTTCCGCTAACCGAGCAGAACAAGGGCGACAAACTTTACGGCAAACAACTCAATGCCTATGCTTTCGTAACGTTACGGAGCGTCGGCGAACAGCCGGGCCGAATTTCCCCGCGTTACCTTTCGCCCTGGCACACGCTGCCGGATGGCGCGGTCATTCCGTTTTTCAAATTTCTTGCGCGGAATTCTGTCACTCCCGTCCAGGATCCACCGCTGCCCGCCACGGCGAATCGCGTGTTTCGCGTGCCCGGTTTCAGTGTGACAAACACAATTCCTTTCCCGTCCGCCGAAGCGTATGCGCCGGGGCGAACGTACGTTCCCGTTCCCTATCTCGCCTTTGACTTCCAAGGCAAGCTGGTGTCCGGGGTGGACGAATACATTCCGCTGGCGCGTGGCAGCGTGGGCTATGCGCGCAACGCTGACAAATCCGCCGCGCAGGCGGTGCCCACCATTAACGAATCGCCGGCGGGCAACAGCACCAACGCCTTTTCGATCATCCACATTGACTGGCTGACCGGCCGGGCCCGGTTGGAGAAACAGGAATTTCCATGAAGCTGACGCTGACATCAGGCAGGGCGGGGCAAGCCAAAGTTAGCCCGACCGGCCAAAAATCCGCTTTCACCCTCGTTGAGATCGCGCTCAGCCTTGCCATCATCGGTTTTGCGCTGGTGGCGATCATCGGGGTTTTGCCCACGGGTTTGAATGTGCAGCGGGACAATCGCGAGGAAACGATCATTGTCCACGAGGCGAATTATTTCATGGACGCCATCCGCAATGGCGCTCGCGGACTGGATGAGTTGACCAATTCCATCATTCGTATCCGTAACGATTGGACGACTTACAACACCAACAATACGCCGTGGAGCAAGGTGGCGAGCGATTACGACGAATACACAAAGACAACGTTCCGCGTGACGTCCAGCTCGTCGCCGTCGGAATTCGAGCTCACGAATGGCTATCGTATCATCGGGCTTTTAGGGCGGCCCAAGTTTGAGAGTCTCGGCGCGCCGAATATCCGTAGCAATCATGTCGTCGCCTACATGCATGCTCTGAGCGGGGCGGCATCGGAAAAATTTCCGGTGGATAATCCCACGGTGTTGGATCTTGCGTTCAACTACCGGATGATTGTGGAAGTCCATTCCGTACCTTTGGCCGACACCAACACCGCTTTTGCCCGGGAACTCAGCCCCAATTTGAAGGAGCTGCGGTTGATCTTCCGCTGGCCGCTGCGGGCTGATGGCACTACCGGCGACGGGCGGCAGGTGTTTCGTACCATGACGGGCGGGCAACTGGTTCGAACTAACGACGTGGCCGAGCCACAGCAGCCGCTTTTCTTTTTTGAACCCACCACCTTTGTGAACCTCAACGCCCCATGAAGACAAACGACACTATTCCAGTCGCGCGTCCCCTGCCTGGTTCGTTGGTTCGGCGTGGCGCGTTCTCGCTGGTTGAAATTCTCGTCGTGGTCGGTTTGCTCTCGGTCATCATTCTGGGCTTGGTGGCGATGTTTTCGCAGACCCAACGCGCGTTCCGGTTGGGTCTCGCCCAGGTGGACGTGCTGGAAAGTGGCCGGGCCGTAACAGACATGATGACCCGCGAATTGTCGCAGATGGCGCCGTCACGTTCGAGTAACGCGGTGAACTTTTACGTTTATCTCACCAACCGGACTCTGCCCGCTTTGCCACCTTACAAGTTCCTCAAGCAGGATTTGCCGGGCAATCCCGCCCCGCTACGTACGAATTTGATTGAGGAGTTGTATTTTCTAACCAAAGAAAATCAAACGTGGACCGGCATCGGCTATTACGTCAGCGGAGCCGATGGGGGCGTCGGCACTTTGTATCGGTACGCGAGCAACGCATTTTTCGGTCAAAATCCTGCCGACCTTTTCAACGGCTATAACCGGACGCTCAATGACGCTCTCAACCGGAACGTGTTTACCAACCTGAATCGCATCGTGGATGGGGTGGTGCATCTAAAAGTGCGCGCCTATAATCCGGACGGCCGATGGATCTCGACCAACAACCTGCTTAACGCCGTTGTGCTTGAACCACGGTTCGCGCTCACTGCTGCCGGTGAATCCGAGTTATACCGTTTTACGAGCAATGTTGTGCCGGCCTTTGTCGAACTGGAACTGGGGGTGCTCGAAGAACGCGCCATTGTTCGGGCGCGGACCATTACCGACCCGCAATCGCGCTCCAATTACTTGGCGCGCGAAGCGGGCCGGGTCCATCTTTTCCGCTTCCGTGTGCCCGTCCGCAACGTTGATTCCACGGCCTACCGATGAGGTTTCATTTGAAAACAACCAACAACCAACATCCAATATCCAACGCCCAAGGCGGGGACTTCCGGCATCCGCTTGGAGGTTCGATGTTCGACGTTCGGTGTTCGATGTTCTCCGGACCGCGCCGCGCCGAAGGCGGCGTCGCCCTCATTGTCACGGTCATCATGCTGTCCGTGATCACGTTTCTGGCCGTGGCGTTTCTGGCGTTGATGGGCCGGGAAAAAGGCTCCGTCAAGACCGCGACCGATCAGACCGTTGCGCGGCTGGGGGCGGACACCGCGCTCGAACGCGCCAAGGCCGAACTGCTCGCCACCATTCTAGCCACCACCAACCTCGCGAACTTTGATCTCCTCGTTTCCACCAATTTCGTCAATTGGAACGGCTTCGATCCGGGGGCGGTGGATCGCTTGACGAACGTCAACTATGCTTATCAGTCAACTGCCGGAAATCCGACGCTCACCGCTGCGCAAACCCTGCAAAATCTCGCCAACCTCTTCTACAATCCGCGCCCACCTGTCTTTATCTTGAATCGGCTCACTGGGGCCAACGAATTTCGTTTTTTCAATAACCTGAATCGCAACCTCCTTTCTGGTACGAACGTTTACGATCGCACCGGCTTGAGGCCAGTGATCAATCCGAACGGTGGCTTTTATCTCCCCGACGGCAAGGAAACGAAGACCATTCCGCCCGGCGGTGTGGTGAGTAATTATTTTACAGGCGACCCTGACTGGCTCGGGGGACTGGACCGCGCGGAACTGCCGCATTCGCCCTCGAACCGGTTCACGTATCGCTACTCCTATCTGGTCGTCCCCGTCGGCAAGACGCTCGACTTAAATTACATTCACAATGAGG
>JANYBF010000351.1 GCA_025360895.1 Verrucomicrobiota bacterium | reverse complement strand
TCTCAAGATTGGTGCAGCCAATTCCCAGCACATTCGCGCCCGTAACCATGGGTCGATGGGCGAGGTAGTAATCTTTCACCACGCTGCTGTCGGCTGAGTTCGTATTGTAGATGAGCAGCAAGTCTTTGGTTACGTCCACTGGATATTGTACGAGCGGGGAGAACACACCAGCGAGTGTATGATTGCCTCCCGCCGCAATCATCTTCACCGTGTTCAACAATCCGGGAACGTTGGTCTGGCCAAAGGTGTTGTCACCCCAGCACACCACGGTGCCGTCATTCTTGAGGACCACGCTGTGCGCCCAACCGGCCGCCACTGCCATCACATTGCTTAACCCCGCCGGCACATTGGTCTGGCCGGAGCCATTTGCACCCCAACTCACCACTGTTCCATTCTCCCGCACGGCCAACGCATGAAAACCACCGGCGGCAATCGCCACCACGTTGCTCAAGCCCGGCGGCACATTGGTCTGCCCGAAATTGTTAAGTCCCCAGGCGACCACCGTCGAGTTGCTCCGCAACGCCAGATGAAAGTTCGTGCCCGATGCGATGGCACTCACGTTGGTCAGCCCGCTCGGAATCGAAACGTAGGTTTGGCCCCACTGAACGACGGTGCTGTCTTTGCGCAGCGCCAGGCTTTGTTGTCCGCCAGCGGAGACGGCAACCGCATTGGTCAAAGTGGTCGGGACGTTGGTTTGATTGAAAGTGTTTCGTCCCCACGCAAGCACGTTGCCGTTCGTATTCACCGCCAGGGTGTGATCGTCGCCCGCCGCGATGGCCACCACGTTGGAGACGTTGGACGGCACGTTCGTCTGGCCATAGGTATTGTCGCCCCAAACCCGGACGCGACCATCTTCCTGGAGCGAAACGCCATGCGCGCGGCCCGCCGCAATTGCCAGCGTGTTGGTCAGGTCAACTGGATACTCGGCTTGATGGTTGGCGTTGTTGCCCCACGCCACGGTCGAACCGGCCTTGATCGGGGAGATCACCCGCACCATCCACGCGCCGGCCTGATTGGTGCCGACCGGATTCCAGACCTTCACCGTATAATCGGCATTGGCCGAATTCGTCTGCCACAACGGCACCCACGGCAGGTAGTATTGGTTTAAATCGTAGTTCATATTGGTCGCACTCGGAATTGCGACCCCGTTTGTGAACCATTGGTAGTGGAGGGGATAACGGTCAGTTGCGAGTGCCGTTGCGCTCACGCTCATTACGAAGGACTGCAACAAACCATTGGTCAGATAGTTTGTCCCCGCTGCTGCCGGAACGGTATTCGTAATCACCGGCGGGCCAATCAGCGTCAACGTCGCCACGCTGCTGGTGACCGAACCCGCGCCGGTGGAAATCACCACCGCGTAGCTGCCTGCGTTGGTCGTGGTCAAAGCCGCGTTGGTTTGCCCCGTGAGATTCACGCCGTTAAACTGCCACTGATATTTCACGGCGGCAAGGCCGAGACCTTGCCGGAAGGGAAAAAGGAAAGAATGTGTGATGCTTCCAACGGTTCGAGTCAGAGCTTCTTCAGGGCATCCTTCCAACGTTGCCAAGCTTCTTCCCGCGCTTTCTTGTTCTCGATGCTGGCGTCCGGCGCTTCGCCGGCGCGCATGAAGCCGTGGCCCGCGCCGTCGTAGATCACCGGTTCATAAATCTTGCCCGCCTTCTTCATCAGCTCCGTGGACTTGGGAATGGTGGCGTTGATCCGGTTGTCGTTCCCGCCATAAAACCCATAAACCGGACAGGCGATCCGCGCGAGGTCGGCCTCTTTTTCAGGACCGGAACCGTAAAATACGAACGCCGCCTTGAGACCCTTGTTATTCGTCGCGAAGCGGAAGGTTTGCGTCCCGCCCCAGCAAAATCCACCCACTGCCACCTTGCCATTGCCCGCGGGCAGCTTGGCCACATAGTCCGCGACGGCGTTCAAGTCGGCGCTAACTTGATCCGGCGGCAAGGAGGAAATCGCCTTGCGCACCGCATCCCCGCTCCCCAGTTCCGCCGTGCCACCACCACCCGGCGCGCTGCCGGAAAGCAAATCCGGCGAAATCGCGATGTAGCCCGCTTCCGCCAGTTGATCCGTCACCCCGCGCGCCCAATCCGACAGGCCGAAGATCTCGTGGATGACAATCACGGCGGTGGCCTTGTCTTTCACTTCAGGGTAGGCAATGAAGCAATTCACTTCGCGGTCCCCGTGTTTGATCTTCACCCACTCCATGTGGCGCGGAGATTTTTCAATCCGGGCTTTGGCCCAGTCTTGGGCCGGAACGGTTGCAACCGTCAGCAGAACGGCAACGATGGCGAGCAGAAGTTTTTCCATAAGATCGGTCGAACGTTGGTTGAGTTGACGGCCAGCACGGTTCAAGAAAGGGGTAAGGCGTATCCTACGCTTCCGGGGTGAACCCCATGACGATGTCGAATCGCGCCGTGAGTTCACCCGCCCGAGAGGCTTTCAGCGGCGCAAACGGGATGAGGACAGATTCACGGGCTTTGGGGTCTTTGATGCCTTTCAGCACGCCGTCGCGGTCATTGCCCGGTTCACCCTGGATGTAGCATTGCGTGGTGAACTTATCGCGGCCCTTGAACTTGACCGCAAAATGAATATGCGGTGTCCGTCCGGGATACGGCACGGGCTTGATGGTGCGGAACTGATATTCGCCGCTCGATCCGGTGAGGAACCGGCCAAAGCCCTGGAAATTTCCGTCGCGCTTGCCGGCGTTGTCACTGCCGTGATGAAGGTAAACACCATTATGATCCGCCTGCCAGATTTCCACCAAGGCATTGCGGATCGGTTCGCCGCGCGCGTCGAGGATGCGGCCGTTGAGCCAGGTAATCTCGCCAGCCGCCGGCGTTAGTCCGTCGTTGATGACAATCAGATCATTGTCCGTGTCGAGCGGAAGTTTGTCCGGGTAAAATGGCCCCTCGGTCTGGCTGGGGGTCAATTGCAACGCCTCGGCAAAGGCACCGGGCACGGCGAAAAATGCGGACGCCAGGCCAAGACCGGATAAAAATTGGCGCCGACTTTGAGATTGGGTGATGGGATGGGTGAGGTTCATGTCGTGAAACTGATATAATCTCGTATAGCAGGCCAGCTTTTTTTGACAGTAATTGCTGGCGTTGCCACTCGTGGTGGAGCGAGCGTCCTCGCGAGCCTTTGAGTTCTGACCAGGTGCGGCTCGCGAAGACACTTTCCCCACCATGTACGACCATCACTGCGGCTTTGCCGGCTCAACTTGCGCAGGTTTCTTTTCCAGTTTCTTGATCGGCCAATGGGATGATTCCGTCCGCGCGGTTTTGAAATACGCCTCAAACTTCGTCACGACTTCGGGATTATTCTTTGCGACATCCTCCTTCTCCCCGAGGTCGGCCTTGAGGTTGTACAGCTCCAGCGGCTCGTCGGCCTGCGGCCGCACGGCTTTCCAATCGCCCATGCGGGCGGCTTGCTGGAATCCGCGCTCATGAAACTCCCAGTAAAGAAACTCGTGCTGGTTGGTCTGCGCCTGCCCCGTGAGCAACGGATAGATCGAAATACCGTCAATGCCTTTCGGCGCTTTCGTCAGGGCGATGTCCGCCGCGGTCGGTAGGAAATCCCAGTTCGCCCACGCGAAATCACTCACCTGCCCGGGCCGGATTTGCGCGGGCCAGTTTACGATCATCGGCACGCGAATACCGCCCTCGTAAAGATCACGCTTGAGGCCGCGCAACGGGCCGGCGCTCGCATGGAACTTCGGATCCACGCCTTCCGCATGGGGACCGTTGTCGCTGGTGAAAAGGATGATGGTGTTGGTATCAATCTTCAGTTCGATGAGCTTGGCGCGCAGCCGGCCAATGTCCGCGTCCAGGCGCGTAATCATGGCCGCCTTGTTCTTTTCCGGCGCCGCCCACGGTTCATCGGCGTACGGAGTGGCGCTGGGCACCTGCATGCTATTACCGATGCGACGACCTTCCTCATTGTTCGCATGGGGAATGGTGTAGGCGAGGTAGAGGAAAAACGGACGGTAGTGGTTGAACTGATCGGGCTTGTTGATTCGGACAAAGTTCAGGGCGGCCTTGGTGAACAGATCGGGGGTATAGTCGCCCTGCTTGCCGCCGAGATTACCCGACAGCGTGATCCGCCCGTCGCGCCCGGTGACTGGGTCATGCCGCCAAAGATATTCGGTGTAGTAATCGTGCGCGTGGGTTTGATTCAAATACCCCAACACCTCGTCGAAGCCCTGCAACTCGGGCAATCCGGTTGTCCCTTCGTCGCCCAGGGCCCATTTGCCGATCATGGCCGTCCGGTAGCCGGCATCGTGCAGCACTTTTGCCACGGTCACCGCCTCGGGTTTAAGCGGCAGGCTTTCGGAATTGCCTCGCAAAAAACTGTGGCCGGTGTGCTGGCCCAGCATCAACGCGGCGCGGGATGGAGCACACACCGTGCTGCCGGAATAGTAACTCGTAAAGCGGATGCCATCGGCGGCGAGTTGATCCAGGTTGGGCGTCTTGATGCGCGTCTGGCCGTAGCAACCGAGGTCGCCGTAGCCGAGATCGTCGGCGAGAATAAAAATGATGTTGGGCCGGTGCGGTGCGGACGGCGGCGCATTGGTGGCCGCAGTCGCCGCATTCGCAATCAGGACCAAAGCCGTGGTGGCAACCAGCGAAACAACGGAACGGGCAAACATATTTTGTGACTGAGCCATTTTATTGGTTTTAGATTTTGAGAGACTTCCGCCCGCGCGTCCAACGAATTTATCTGACCATCGAATTGGCTTTTCATTCAATCCCGTTCCTCGCAAGCTCGGGGTGCATGTCCGAGAGCGAAGCACCAGTCCATAGTCCAACCGCAACTGCCGACGCAAAATCCGCCGACGGCGATCGCCGTCGCCATCGCGGCCGGCGCGGTGGTCGGGGCCGGCGCAAACCCGGAGTGGCGCCGCTCGCACAACGAACCCCGCAAACCCCGACATCAACGCCCGTCGATGCGGAAGTGCCGCCACAAACCGGGCCTGTCGCAACCGAGCCCCTCACCCCCCCAGCACCACGGCTCCCCGTCCCGGAGCCGAAGCCGCTGCTCCAACGCATCCAACGCCTGACCGAGCGGGTGGCCGTTCAGCGCGCCGCCCACGCCGAACCCGCGCATCATGGTTCGGCCATCGGCCAGGCAATTGACGAAGTGATGGAAATCGTGGAGGCGTTGAAACGCGCGGTGGATCAGATGGAAGATGTCTTGGAACTGGTGGAACTCGCCGAGCGCCAGAAGCTGGGCGACGAGCGGGAAATTGAATCCCTCCGCCGCGCTTTGCGAAATGTTCATCAACGCCCGGACTCCCGCCGCGGTGGCGACGAACCGCGCCGCGGCGGAAATGATGACCGCCGGAGCGACAACCATCCGCGTCGCAGTGGCGATCACCCGCGACCAGGCGGTGACGAACCTCGCGCCAGCGAAGACGAATCTTCACCTCCCGAGGACTGAGAGTTTTCCTTTAGCCGGCCACATCAGATCCGGCGCAATTTTCCAAGTCAACCAGCAGTGGGATACCGCCGGAATTTAATTGTCGGCTCAACGAAGCGATCCGCCGGATGATGGCATGTCGGGTTCGCGTTGCTCATGAATCCGGCGCATCTCGGCCCGAACCCACACCACCGCCAAAACAACGCCCAGTATCACCATCGCCGCCAACACCCAAGGCCAGGTGCGTCGGCGGTTCATTTCGGCGGGGGGCGCTTCGTTTTGCATGCGGTGGATTATTTCCCCGGCTCGCCGGTGGCACAATGGTAATTTGAGCGACCGTGATTGGCGCTTGCCGCGCGGCAATTTCCTTCCTAAAGAGGATGGCGGGTTTATGTCAACTACACCAAAAATCATTCCCAAACCGCTCATCGTTGGCTTCTTCGTCGTGGGCGTGCTGTCGTCGGTGGCGTTCCGCGCAATCATCCTGCTACAGAAATTTGATCCCCGCTGGGTCCGCCCCGTGTGGTATCTGGGCGTCATCGGCTACATGGTGTTCTTCATTTACCGCTACTTCATCTCGCAACGCCGCAAACGCACCATCACCCAGTCCAACATCATCGAAAAAATCCGCGCCGGCGAAGCGCTCAGCGCGGACGACCGCGCCGCCGCCTTGTATCTGCTCAACTCGATCCGCAAGTCGCCCGAGGATTGGAATTATCTGGCCATCTTCATCCTGTCCGCGCTGGCCATCGTGCTGGACTTGGCGCTGCCGGGGAAATGACGTCCTTGTCAAAGTAGTTTTTTGAGACCAACGGTGATGCCCATCATTCACGGTGACACAAAGACCTCGACAAGCAGCAAGCTCAGGGAAAGTATAACCGCAGAAACAAGTATTGAAGGTAGAACGTAGCCTCCGACTAGCACATGAACGAACTGCTCAGAGAGTTTTTTTATGACGGCATTTGCCGGATAATTCCTGGGCTAGTAGTCATAGGATTATATGGCCGTCAATTTCTTGTGGAAGGATTCAAGGCACTTAGGGACATCGCCAGTGACCATTCTTTAGTTGTGCTGGTGCCTTGCGTTCTCCTGGCCGCTTGGCTCATAGGGGTCATGGTAGATATAGCGACCTTTGTAATCTTATTTCTGTTGTGGCTCTTTTTCGGAATATTGATTCGGTGCTTCAA
>JANYBF010000345.1 GCA_025360895.1 Verrucomicrobiota bacterium | reverse complement strand
GGCGGCGGCGATGCGTTGCTGTTCCAGCGTTTGCCGGAGGCCGAGCTCATTGCGCTCTTTCTGCACCCGGGCCCGCAGCGCGTCGCCTTTGAAGGCGATGCCGGCGGTCACGGCCCGGGAAACCTGCTCCGCGTAGCCGGTCGAAATGCGCACGGCTTCGCGCGCCACCGCCGCAGCCCCCTGGGCCAGCGCGAGCTCAAAATAACCTTGGGCCGCCGCGAGCACGCTCTGCTGCCGTTGCGCTTCGAGCGCGTGGCCCGCCGCGTGGGACAGTTGTTTGGAAGCGAGCGACTGGTAAATCGCGTCGCCGAGTTCGACCTGGGCGGCCAGCGCCACGCCGGGCGCGTAGGAATATTTGTGAACGTCAACAATGTCGCCCTGGACATTCTGAAGGTTGTTGTCGTGCTGGCGATAGGCGATACCGGGCGCAATCCATGGGAAAAACTGGGTCAGCGCACTCTGATGGATGGCCTGGGCTTCACGCAGTTTTTCGCCCGCGATTTGCACGTCGAGATTCTGCGCACCCGCCAGCCGCAATGCCGTGGGGAGGTCAATGAGGTGAAGAGCGCCATTGGTTTCTGCGGATGCGGGGTGGATTAAGATTAAGAGAAAGATCAAGATCAAGATCCGGTCTAAGTTCTTAATCTTACTCATGATCTTCAGCTTGATCTCGCAGTTCATCTTCACTTTGTCTCCGTTGAGTTGATCGCTGTGCCGTCGGCCAGAGTCGTCTTGCCCACGAGAATCACGGACTCGCTTCCCGTCAAGCCGCTGAGCACCTCTGCTCGCGTGCCGTCGTTAAAGCCAATCTTGATTACGGTCTTCTTCGCTTTGCCGCCGTCCGCGACGAACGCGAAAGTATTCGCTTTTTCCATCACCACCACCTCGACGGGGATCAGCAGGGAGTCGTTGTGCTTTTCCAGGCCGACTTTCACGGTGGCATACATGCCGGGGCGCAGGGCAAGATCGGGGTTGGGCAGGTCGGCTTCGATGAGCATGGTTTTGGTGGCGTCGTCCAGCGCGTAGCTCAGGCGGCTGATTTTCGTTTCAAATGTTTTCCCCGCGAGACCTTCGACGCTGAGTTTGACAGGCTGGCCCACTTGTGCGAGCGATGCCTCGACTTCCGGCAGCGCCACTTGGGCGCGCACCGTGTTGAAGTCGGCCACAGTGACGATGGCAGCATTCTGCGCTGCGCTGCCGGCAGTGGCAGACGGGATGAAGGCTCCCGGGTCAACAAAGCGCGCCGTCACGATGCCGCTGAATGGCGCAGTGATTTGTGCGTAACGCAGCAACGTCTCGGTGCGTTCGAGATTGGCGCTGGCGATGTCGAGGCGACCTTTGGCTTCATCTACCGATTGCGGGGTGACGAGGTCGGGGGCTTTCTTCTGCGCGCCGCTCACCCGTTGATAGTCGGTGTCCGCGACTTTCACCTCGGCTTTGTATTTCGCGAGGTCGGCGAGCAATTCAGGCACTTCGATTTCACCCAGCGCCTGGCCGGCTTCCACGCTGCTGCCTTTATCCACGCTCAGGGATTTTAGATAACCGGCGACCTTGGCGTAAAGCGTGGCCTGTTGGTGGGCGCGGATGCTGCCAGGCAAAGTCACGTAGCGGATGATTTCGCCGCGCGAGGGATGGGTGACCTTCACCTCGATGGGCTTCGGTGCGTCAGCGGCGAAGGCGAATTGCACCAACACGCTCAGCATGGCCAGGCCAAAGCAAGGTCGTAGGACAGGCGTCGCGCCTGTCTCAAACTTCAAGGTTTCTCGCCTTGGCGAATGCCTGGGTTTGATTGCCGCCAGGACGAGGCAGGCAACCAACCGCTGGAAGATGGAGACCGGCGCGCCGTCTGTCCTACGCTGGAATCGCTGGCTTGCCGCCGCTGCCAACTGAAGCGTTATCACGGCCACCGACCTGTTTTGATTTCTTCGTGAGTGATACATAACCGATTTATTTGCCCGCTGCATTTTCAAAGAAGCCACTCGCCGGGTCTTCGGGATCAAGCGAGGGCGAGCGCACTTTGCGGCTGGCCAGAATGGCGAAGGCCGACGGCAGCACGAAGAGCGTGGCGAGCGTCGCCAGCGCCAGCCCCCCGACCACGGCGCGGCCCAGCGGGGCGGTCTGGTCGCCGCCTTCACCAAGACCCAGCGCCAGCGGCATCATGCCGGCAAGCATCGCGAAGCTGGTCATGAGGATTGGGCGGAGCCGGCTGCGCGCGCCTTCGACAGTGGCCTCGTTGACGACCGTGCCGCCCATGCGTGCGCGTTCGGCGAAGGTCACGAGCAGGATCGCATTCGCCACGGCCACGCCGACGGCCATGATTGCGCCCATCGCGGACTGGATGTTCAGGGTCGTCCCCGTGAGCCAGAGGATGAGAACCACGCCCGCGATGACGGCCGGGACGGTCGAAATGACCACCAATGAAAGCCGCAGCGATTGAAAATTCGCCGCGAGCATGAGGAAGATGACCACCACCGCGATCACGAGGCCGGATTGAAAGCCGCCGAACAATTCCTGCCACGGCACGATCTGCCCGCGCACCGCAACACTCGTCTTGGGCGGCGCTACGCCGACGGCGGCGATGGCTTTATTGACCTGCCGTACCACGCTGCCGAGGTCCGCGCCGTGGAGATTGGCGGTGATGCTGACCACGCGCGCCATGTTGTAGCGTTCGTATTGGCCGACGGCGGTGCCGGGCGCGACGCTCGCAACGTTGCGGAGCAGCACGGACTTCCCGGAGCTTCCGGCGATCGGCACGTTCTTGAGCTCTTCGAGCGAAGTAGTTTTGGCCTGGGGGATTTGAACTTGCAGGTTGTAGCTCACGCCGGAGTTCGGGTCGGACCAGAAATTCGCGACCGTGAACCGGCTCGAGGTCGTGGCTGCCACGAGCGAGCGGGTCACGTCGCCCATCTTCACACCGAGCAGGCCGGCGCGCTCGCGGTTCACGTTCACATCCACGGTCGGGAAATCGAGCGACTGCGCAAAATGCACATCGCGGAGCGCGGGGATTTTCTTCAGCTCGGCGTAAAGCTTGTCGGCGAATTCCTTGTTGACCGTGAGGCTTGGACCTTGCACCGCTACCTCGATGGGCGTGGGCGAACCAAAACTCATGACGCGGCTGACGATGTCGCTTGGCTCGAATGACACGCAGACGTCGGGTTGCTCCTTGGCGAGGACGGAGCGGAGTTTTTCTTTGAGTTCAGAGATTTTCACCGGCGCGTCGGGTTTGAATTGCACGGCGAGCCAGGCTTCTTCCGGGCCGCCGTTCCAAAGATGGATGAGGTTGACGGGATAGTTCGGTGCGTGAACGCCGACCAACCCCATGGTCAGCGCGATGTGGTCCGCACCGGCTTCGCGCTTGATAAGGTCAAGCGTCTTCAGCGCGATTTGTTCCGTGAGTTCGACCCTGGTGCCGGTTGGGGTGCGGATGCGCAGTGCCATTTGTCCGGCCTCGACCGTCGGGAAAATTTCCGTGCCCAGCCGGCGACCGACGAGCCAGATCACCAGCCCGGCGGCGATCAGGTAAACCGGCAGGACCGCCCAGCGCAGCGCCACGGCCCGGCGAAGCAAGTTGGCGTAAGTCCTCTGAATTTTACCAAAAAAGGACGTGTTGTGAACCTCGCTCGCGTGTCCGCGTAGAAACCAGATGCTCAAGATCGGCACGAGCGTGCTCGACAGGATGAAGGATGCGACCATCGAGAAACCCACCGCGAGCGCCAGCGGAACGAACAGCGCCTTGGCCGCGCCTTGCATGAAGAACGCGGGAATGAACACGGCCAGGATGCAGAGCATTGCGAGCAGTCGGGGCAGGGCGGTTTCGCGCGTGGCGTCGAGCGCCGCCCGAGCCAGTGAACGACCACGAGCTAGGTGCGCATGGATGTTTTCCACGGTCACGGTTGCCTCGTCCACGAGGATGCCGACAGCGAGCGCTAGGCCGCCCAGCGTCATGAGGTTGATGCTCTGACCGCTGATCGAAAGCGCAAAGGTCGCGGCGAGGAGCGACAGCGGGATGTTGATCACGACCACGAACGCACTGCGCCAATCGCGCAGGAACAATAGCACCATCAGGCCCGTCAGCACCGCGCCGATCGCGCCCTCCTTCACCAGGTCGCGGATGGAACGGCGCACGACGGGGGATTGGTCGAATTCGTAAGTCACCTTGATGTCGTCCGGCACGACGCTCTGAAACTTGGGGGTATTTTTCTTAACCAACTCGACCACGGTGAGCGTTGAGGCATCAGAGCGTTTGGTCACGGGCAGATAAACCGTGCGCCGACCGTTCACGAGCGCATAGCTGGTGACAATGTCGGCGGCGTCCTCAATGGTCGCGACGTCGCGCAGGAACACCGCGCCACTGGTATTCACGCGGAGCGGCACGCTTTCGAGGTCTTTGATATTTTTTACCACGGCGTTGACGGGGACGATGGGGTATTTGTCGCCGAGATTCATGTTGCCCGACGGGCTGATGGTGTTGGCCTGCGACATGGCCTGAACGATTTCATCGGGCGAAAGATTGTAGGCGCGCAGGCGGTCGGGCTTCACATTGATCACGATGGTGCGGGCGCTGCCGCCAAACGGGGGCGGCGCGGACACGCCGGGCAAGGTGGCGAACAGCGGGCGCACCAAGTTGAGCGCGGCATCCTGCATCTGGCCGACGGTGCGGTTTTCGTTGGTGGTAGAAAAAACGAGATAGCCGACCGGCACGCTCCCGGCGTCGAAGCGCGTGATGAACGGTCCGGGCGTGCCCGGCGGCATGAAGGCGCGGGCGCGGTTCACGTAGGCGACAGTCTCGGACATCGCCGCCGACATGTCCGTGCCTGGATGAAACTGAAGCTTCATCAGGCTCGCGCCCTGGATGGACTTGGATTCGACGTGCTCAATGCCGGTGATGTAGAGGAAATGATATTCGTAGTAGTAAGTGAGGTAGCCCTCCATCTGCGCTGGATCCATGCCGCCGAACGGTTGCGCGACGTAAATGGTAGGAATGCCGAGCGGCGGAAAGACGTCGCGGCTCATCCGCTGCAATGCAATCCCCGCGCCGAGCCCTACGGCGACAATAAGAACGATGACCGTGAGCGGCCGGCGCAGGGCGGTTTGGACGAGATTCATTTGCGATCCGTACGATTTGCTTGCAACCGTGGTTGCGGCGGAGCCCAACCAGGCATTCGGGCGTTGGTGGGCGCAGGCCGCATCTTGTTGCAGGCTTTCCGTGCATTCAAGTCATTCCATGGCGCCATCGGGGCGGCAAGATTCGTAACACAATTGTAACCGGTTGGTCGTTTTGCCGTAACACGGTAGTCACATGCTGTCCGCGAACGTTGAGAATCTTATGCAAATGAACAAACATAAATTGATTACTGTGTGCTTCGCCGCCTTGGCGGGCATGTCCTTGACGCAACAGGGCCATGCCCAATCCGCCGATGCGTTGCTGGATAAGTTGGTCGAGAAAGGCGTCCTTAGCGTGAAGGAAGCCAATGAACTCCGCGAAGAAACGGACAAAAATTTTACCACAGCCTACGCGGTCAAGAGTGGCATGCCTGACTGGGTGACGTCCTTCAAATGGGGCGGCGATCTGCGCGGCCGCTTTGAGGAATTTAACTCGAGCAATCCGGTGTTCGAGAGCCAGGATCGCTGGCGCTACCGTTTCCGTGTCGGGGCGACGGTGACGATGGTGGAGGATTTTGAAGTTGGCTTCCGGCTCGCGTCCGGCAATCTCGATTCCGGCCTCACGACCGGTTCGGATCCGATTTCCAACAACCAGACATTTCAAAACAATGCTTCCAAGAAGGGTGTTTTCATTGACCTTGCCTACGCCAAATGGTCGCCGTTCCATGGCAAGACTTGGTCGGCCTCAACCACGCTCGGCAAAATGGAAAATCCATTTGTCTTCACGGACATGGTCTTTGATGCGGACTATACGCCGGAAGGCGGCGCCATGCAGGTCGGCTACAGTTTAAGTGACCATCACGCGTTAAAGCTCATTGGCGCCGCATTTATCGTGGACAATAACGCGCGGTTGACGGCCCAGCCCTTTTCCGCGCAGAACCCATACATGACGGGCGGCCAGTTGTTGCTGGATTCAACCTGGAACAAGCGACTTTCCACCTCGGCCGGCGTGGCGGTCCTGGGCATTACTTACGCGAATCAGTTGGCCAACGGGGCGGTGCCCAATATCAATCAAGGCAACACACGCGACGCGATCACCACGGTGCCAACTTACTCGTTCAGTCCGATTATCGGTGATCTTTCGGCGACCTACCTGCTCGACGAGGTTCCATTTTATCCCGGCTCATTCCCGATCAAAATCGGCGGGGAGTACATGTACAATCCGGCCGCGCCCAGCGGCGCCGACAATTCCGCTTATAATGTCGGCATCCAGTTCGGCAAGTCCGGCAAGAAGGGGACATGGGAACTTGCCTACACTTGGAAATGGTTGGGCGCGAATTCGTGGTATGAGGAATTCGTGGATTCCGACTTCGGTGCCCTGTACCAGCAGACCCAGCCCAACTCCGGCTTCACGGGTCCCAACTACGGCTCCGGCACGAATGTAAAAGGCAACGTTCTGAAACTGGCCTACTCCCCTTACGATTTTCTTACTGTCAGTGCGAAATGGTTTTCCACCTGGTTGATCCAGGAGTATCCGAATGGCTCGGACAGTTTCATGAACCGTATCCAGTTGGACGCGACCATCAAATTTTGATCAACAACTCAAACGCAAAAATATGAACTGCCTTTCCTCTCCATCCATGAAAACTCTGCTCGTAAATTCGCTGGTCGCGACGGCGGCGCTTGGGCTCACTACTTCATCCCGCGCGGATATCACCGTCAAAGGTTCCGACACGATGGTCATTCTCGCCCAGAAGTGGGCGGAGGTGTACATGGGCAAAAACGCGGGAACGAAAATTCAAGTCACCGGCGGCGGCACGGGCACGGGTTTCGCCGCGCTGCAAAATCAGACCACCGATCTCTGCGATGCCTCGCGCAAAATCAAGGCCAAGGAAATCGAAGCTTGCATCAAGGCGTTCGGCAAGCGACCGACCGAGTACAAGGTTGCGATTGACGGTCTCTCGATTTATGTAAACGCCGATAACCCGCTCAAGGAAATCAGCCGGCCCCAATTGGAAGGCATCTTCACCGGCAAGATCAAGAACTGGAGCGCCGTGGGCGGGCCCGACGCACCGATCACCGTTTATAGCCGCGAAAACAGTTCCGGCACGTACGAATTCTTTAAGGAGCACGTCTTGCAGGGTAAGGATTTCGCCGCCAGTTCCCAGACCATGCCCGGCACGGCGGCGGTGCTACAAGCGGTGGCGAAAGACAAGAATGGCATTGGCTACGGCGGCGCGGCCTACGGTGCGGGCGCCAAGCACCTGGCGGTCAAGGCCGACGACAACTCGCCGGCGATCGAACCGACCGAGGAAAATGTGGTCGGCCAAAAATATCCCATCTGGCGCTACCTGTTTATTTACGTGAACCCGGCGTTGGACAAGGGCGAGGTGGCGGCCTACCTGAAATGGCTCCGCAGCGACGACGGCCAGACGATCGTGAAAGACGTGGGTTATTTCCCGCTCCCTGCTTCGTTGCGCGAGAAGTGATCCGGGACGACGACAACCCCCATGGCCAATCGCCACAACGCGGGCAAACGCAGCGACGGTTGGATGGGTATCCACCGGGGTCATCGCGCGCGTCCGCTGGAATGGCTGGCTGAGAAATTCATCTTCGCGGTTTCGCTCTCGGCGATTCTGGTGGTGCTGCTGATCTTCCTGTTCGTCGCGCGCGAGGCGTCCCCGTTGCTGTTTGGCCACATCAACAGCGCCGCAGTCCAGGCTGTGATTCCCGTAAGTGAAATGGATAAACTTCCGCCGGCGCAGCTTCAGGAATATCTAGGGCTGACTGCCAGGGAGTTTGGGGCCATGGACCGGGCAACGTTGACGTCGCTGATGGAAGTCAAAGTGGAGGCGCTGGCCGAAATCCCGGCGGCCTTTCGCGAGGATCCGGACGCACGTATCAATACCACGCAATGGCGTTACTTGCTGCAACCGCACCAGTGGACCGGTTATGCGAAGCCGGAGTTCATCTGGCAACCCGTTGGTCAGATCAAAAAATACAACATCATACCGCTGCTGGTCGGCACTTTGAAAACGACGCTGATCGGTTTGTTATTTGCGGTTCCGCTGGCGGTGGGGGCGGCCATTTATGTTTCCCAACTGGCGCGGCCCCGCGTGCGCGAAGTGATCAAACCCACGATCGAGATGTTGTCCGGCATTCCGTCCGTCGTCGTCGGCTTCTTCGCGTTGCTGGTCATGGCGACGGTGTTGCAAAGCGTTTTCGGCTACCAGACCCGGCTGAATGCCTTTGTTGCCGGCATCGCCCTGGGTTTCGCCGTCATCCCCGTCGTGTTCTCCATCGCGGAAGATGCGTTGACCAGCGTGCCGCAGTCCTACACCCAGGCGGCGTTGGCGCTCGGCTCATCCAAATGGCAGGCGGCCTGGCAGATTGTTCTGCCGGCGGCGCTGCCCGGCGTGTTCGCCGCCACCGTGCTGGGCTTTGGTCGCGCGATTGGCGAAACGATGATCGTGCTGATGGTCTGCTCGGCTAGCGTGATATCGTGGAACATCTTCGATTCGGCGCGCAGCATCACGACCACGATCGCGGCGGAAATGGCCGAGGCCGTGTCCGGCGGACCGCACTATCGGATTTTGTTCCTGTTGGGCGCGATGCTGTTTGCCGTGACCTTCGTGCTCAACCTGATTGGCGACGTGGTGATGCACCGCTTGAAACTCAAACTGGAGGGCAAACGGTGAACGAAGTCCGAAGCCAGAATTCCGAAGGCAGAAGTTTTCGCGCTGAGCGCTTCGACTACCCCTCGTTTTTTTTCAGCGGGCTGACCGGGCTGGCGACCTTGTTGATCCTTGCCATTCTCGGCGTGATTCTGCTGAATATCGTCATCAACGGGCTGCCGGGTTTGTCGTGGCGGTTCGTCTCGACGATTCCAAAAAAGGATTTCTTTGACTTGGAAACCACCGGCGTCCTGCCGATGATCGTCGGCACCACCATCCGGGTGTTCGTCATGACAATTTTCGTGATTCCCGTGGGCGTCATTACGGCCATCTACCTGACCGAATACGCACCCAACACCTCGCCCATCACCCGCATCATCCGGGCGGCGGTGAGCAATCTGGCGGGCGTGCCTTCGATCGTGTTCGGTTTGTTCGGTCTCGGTTTCTTCATCAACTTCATCGGCAAAAATCTCGACGCCCTGCTGCACAACCCCGGCCCGGTCTGGGGGCAACCGGCGGTGTTGTGGGCTTCGCTGACGCTGGCGGTGATGACGCTGCCGGTCGTTATCGTGGCCACCGAGGAATCGTTGAAGGCGATTCCCACGGGCCTGCGGGAGGCGAGCCTCGCGCTTGGGGCGACCAAACTGGAGACCATCGTTAGAATTGTTTTGCCACAGGCACTGCCGGGTATTATGACCGGCGGCATTCTCGCGGTAAGTCGCGCGGCGGGCGAAGTCGCGCCAATTCTGTTCACGGGTGTCGCCTACTACATGGCCTCATTGCCGCATCAACTTTCGGATCAATTCATGGACCTCGGTTATCACGTTTTCGTGCTGTCCACCCAGTCGCCGAACATCGAACAGACCCGGCCCCTGCTTTATGCGACCGTGCTCGTGTTGCTGATCCTGACGTTCGCGCTGAATTTTGTGGCGATCATCATCCGCGCCCGCGTGCGGAAAAAACTGCGGGCGCTTAATTAACTTTGTATGACGGACTTCCTCCTTCCCAAACTCACCGTGGCGCCGCTGGCCAACCCGGGCCCCAGCGCTCCGGGCGCCGCGTTGATCGAAATCAACCAGCTCTCGCTCTTCTACGGGGCGGCGCGGGCCTTGAAGGCCATCAGCCTGCCAATTCGGGAGCGCGTCGTGACGGCATTCATCGGACCGTCCGGCTGCGGCAAATCCACTTTGCTCCGCTGCCTCAACCGCATGAACGATCTGATTGATACCGTTCGTATCGAGGGCGGGATCAAGATCGGCGGGCACGACATTTATAGTCCCGATGTGGACGTGATTGAATTGCGCAAGCGGGTTGGCATGGTGTTCCAGAAATCCAATCCGTTTCCAAAATCCATTTACGAAAACGTTGCCTACGGTTTGCGGCTGCACGGCACAACCAAAAAATCTGAGGTGGACGCAGTTGTGGAGCAAAGCTTGCGGAGCGCGGCGTTGTGGGACGAGGTGAAAGACCGCCAGCACAGCAGCGCGCTGGGTTTGTCTGGCGGCCAGCAGCAACGGTTGTGTATCGCCCGCGCCATCGCCATCAAGCCGGAGATTATTTTAATGGACGAACCGGCGTCCGCGCTCGATCCCATCGCCACGTCGCGCATCGAAGATTTGATTCTGGAGCTAAAAAGAGACTTCACCATCGTCATCGTCACGCACAACATGCAACAGGCCGCGCGGATGTCTGATTTCACCGCGTTCTTTTATCTTGGTGAACTGGTGGAATTCGACACGACGACGAAAATTTTTACGAACCCGGCGCAAAAGCGGACGGAAGATTACGTGACGGGACGATTTGGTTAGACCCTTTAACCTGAGCTGGCTATTGATCTCGGCGCGAGCAGAGCAGGGCAGGGCAATAAGGATCAAGAGGAAGATTAAGATTAGGACCGAAAATAAAAACTATGGAGCGACACTTTGATCACGATCTCAGCGAATTGAAACAGCGATTGCTGACGATGGCGAGCCAGGCGGAAACCGCCGTCAACCGCGCCATCGAAGCGCTGACCACGCGCAATTACGACCTCGCCATCCAAGTGAAGCAAAACGACGAAATCCTCGACCGGGGGGAAGTGGAGATTGACGAGCTGGCGATCCGGCTGCTGGCCAAGGCGCCGCTGGCAACGGACCTGCGCCTCGTTATGGTCGCCATGAAGATTTCGCAAAACCTGGAGCGAGTGGGCGACGAAGCCGCCAAGATTGCCAAACGCGCCCGCGACTTGAGCCAGGAACCACCCGTAAAAATTAATGTGGACCTGCCGCGCATGGCCGGTCTCGCGCTGGTGATGCTCAAGGGTGCCCTGGATGCGTTCGTGAATCGGGACTCCGCCGCCGCACGGGCGCTGATTCCGCGGGACGAGGAAGTGGACGCGCTCAACAAGCAGATCAACGGTGAGTTGACCCAGTTCATGATGTCCGACCGCGACAGCATCCCGCGCTGCCTGAATTTGATGATCGCCACCCGCAGCCTGGAACGCATCGCCGATCACGCAACGAACATCGCGGAGGAAGTGGTTTATCTGTGCGAAGCGGCGGACATTCGCCACACAGCCAAGTAAAATTACTCTCCGCAGCGCGGGCAATCAGTCAAACATCGCCATGTCCATCATGATGGCGATATCGAGTTTTTGGTCGGCGGAAACGAGCGGCGGCAGTTGGGTGTGGAGTGGTTGTAAACTCGCAGTGGTGGCCAGGACCCGACTCAGGCAGGTTTCAACCCACATCCGGTGAGCGCGGCGAAATTGCCGGATCGTTTCCTGATCGGGGGGCGTGTTCGCACAAATGTAGCGGGCGCCGGTGTTCACCTGGCAGGCCCACTCGATGTCCTCCGAGCTGTAGTTGCCGGTGGCGCAGCAGTAAGTCAGCAGGGTCAACAACAGCCGCGTGCGCGGTACCAAAGTCACCCCCTCGCCGCTGGCGGCGAGCGCATCGCCCAGCGCCTGTACTTCCATCAAGACCAACTCGATCACGCGCCGCTCGTCGATCAACTCCCGCACATCGTGAATTTGCGCCTCGGGATTTACGCTGGTTAAAATTGCTTCGTTCATAGGCACGCCTTTCTTTCAAACCATGAATACCTTCGCCCCGGCCCGTTACAGTCCGACTGCGGTCAAGTGACGATTAGGTGACGTTTGATTTAGCTGAGCCTGGCTCCTGTGCTCCATCGGCAGCGGTGATTGTTGTGCAAATTCCTTCCGCCCCCACGAGCTATTGGCGCCGGGCTAAAGGTGGTGCTGGTCAAGGCTGCAAAATTCGTCATACTGGTGTCGGACAGTAGCGTAAACTCATGAGAGCCCGCGCCCCGGTTCCACCGGCCAAGCCGGCATTCAAAATCATGAACGACCAAATCACCCATTTGCTGGAGCAAAAGGATTATTTTCCAGCGAACGTGCCGGAGATGCTCCAGTTGCTTCGCCTGCCCCCCAACCGTCAACAAGACCTACAGGCTGCGTTGCGTCAACTGGAGCAATCCGGCCAGATCACGCGGACAAAGGGCAATCGCTACATCAAATCGCAGGCGGCCGATCTCATCCCGGGCCGGATTCAAATCAATCGCCAGGGCAAAGGTTTTTTGCGGCCCGACGACGCGGGGGTTAAAGAAATAATGATTCCCGAAAGCGCCACGGGCACGGCGCTTCACGGAGATCGTGTGCTGGTGCGTCGCGATGTCCGCGCGCGCGGCTTGCGACCCGCGCGCGGCGTGGCGCAGGAAACCGGTTCAGTCATCCGCATTCTGGAACGCAAGCGTTCGCAGATCGTCGGCACATTGCAACGCGGGCGGCAGTTTCTTTACGTCATTCCTGACGACCCACGGATGCCGCATGGCATCTCTGTGCCCGAACCGCGCGATGTCGGCCGGAAACCAAACCTCGGTGACAAGGTTGTGGTGGAGTTACAGGAATGGGAATCGCGCAATGCCAATCCCGATGGCGAAATCATTGAAGTGCTCGGCGCGCCCGATGAAGAAGGCGTGGATATGTTGTCCGTGCTGCGCCAATACGAGTTGCCGTTGCACTTCCCCAAGCCGGTGCTCGCCGAGGCCCGCGCCATCGGCTCGACGGTTGCGCCAAACGAAGTCGCTGGGCGCGAGGATTGTCGCGGTCATCAAGTCATCACGATTGATCCCGATGACGCGAAGGATTTCGATGACGCGATTTGTTTGCAGCGGATTTCGCCGGAGCACTGGAAGCTTTGGGTTCACATTGCCGACGTGTCGCACTATGTGAAGCCGGGTACGGCGCTGGATGTCGAGGCGCGCAAACGCGGCAACTCCACCTATCTCGTGGACCGCGTCATCCCGATGCTGCCCGAAGCCTTGAGCAACGAACTCTGTTCCCTCAAATCCAACGTGGATCGCCTGACCAAGTGCGTGGAATTTCTCGTCGCCGACGATGGCCGCGTGTTGAGCACCAAGTTCTACGCGGCGGTGATTCATTCGCAACGCCGCTTCACCTACAAGGAAGTGTTCGAGGTTTTGCAGCGAGCCGGAGCGCCGAGCATTGCTCGACCAGAAGAACCCCGCAGCCAGTCCCTGTCGAGCGATGCTCGGCGCTCCGCCAACGATCCCATCGAGCGCATGTTGCACGATGCCCATGAGCTGGCGCAAAAGATCCGGCGGCTGCGCTTCAAGGCCGGCTCGCTCGCGTTAGATTTTCCCGAAACCAAAATTCGCCTCGACGAACAAGGCCGCGTCCTGCGTCTCGAGAAGATCGAGAACGACGTCTCGCATCAGTTGATCGAGGAATACATGCTGCTCGCCAACGAAGCCGTGGCGACGCGGCTGATGAGCGAGAATCAAAAGGCGATCTACCGCGTCCACGAAGAACCGGACGAACGCCGCATCAACGAGTATCGTGAAGACGTTTTGAGCCATCACATCCCGTGCGGCAACCTGACTAAGCGCCCGGAAGTCACGAAGCTCCTGCAGAAGCTCGACACCCTTCCCATCGGCGCGGCGCTCAAGATTGGTTTTCTTCGCTCGCTCATGCGCGCCCGTTACGCCGTCGAACCACTCGGGCATTACGGGCTGGCCAAGGCCAAATACACACACTTCACTTCACCTATCCGGCGCTATGCCGACCTCGTCGTCCATCGCGCGCTGTTTCAAGCGAGCCACGGCCCGACGCATTCGCTCAAGGAAACCGCCGAACACATCTCCGACACGGAACGCAATTCCGCCGACGCCGAGCGCGACAGCAAAGACGTGAAGATGTATGCGTTCCTGAAAACGCAGTTGGCGATGGCGAAACCGCCGGTGTATCCCGCACTGGTGATTGATGTGCGCAACTTCGGTTTCTTCGTGGACGTGCCTGGCCTCGCGATGAGCGGGTTGATTCACTGCTCCAGCCTCACGGACGACTTCTACGAATTCGACGAAGCGCGCGGCACTTTGACTGGCCGCCGCAATCGCCGCGTGTTCCGCTTGGGCGACAAAGTGGAAGTGCAAATCGCCAAGGTGGACAGCTTCAAGAAACAGGTGGACTTCCGCCTCGCCCGCGAAGAACGTAAAGCCTCCGACGCCCGCTCTCGTCCGCCGCAACGTTCGCAACAGCGATTCGATGACCGCCGCCCGCAGCCAGCCCAAGACCGCCGCTCACCGCGTCCCCAACAGGGTCAACCCCAACGCGGACCGCAGCGCTTTCAAGACCGGCAACAACCCCGCCCGCAATCCCGGCCGCAACCGGGTCAGCCACCGCGCGGACCATCCCGCCCGCCGCAGCAGAAGTCCGGAAAATTCAAATCCCAATCGCAGTCGCGTCCGTCGTTGCCCTCACGCCTGTCCCGCGATGCCAAATCACAACCAGCGCGTCCGCAATCCGGCAGCGGAAATTTCCGCGCAGGCCCCGCGCGCCCACAGATTCCGTCCTCTCACTCGCGCTCGAAGTTTGGTGGGCACGGACGACGGCGGTGATAACGGGGAAGTGTTGGTCGGAGAGGTTGGGCATAATTCTGTTTGAAATTATCGGAGTAAACGGGAATTGATTCCGTCAGACTGTGAAATGAAAGCTCTATTGCTAGCGCTTGCACTGTTACTCGTGGCTCTGCCGAATCAGGCGCAACCAGCCACCAATCTAGATATCCTGGGTCATGTGATTTCACCTCTCGGCAAACCTGCCAAGGCGACAGCCGTACTGTGCTACTGGCAAATGAAACCCGGCAGGCAAGCTTTCGCCATTCGCGATCTGCCCCGGCATGTTCAGGTGGATGAGCAGGGTAATTTCAAATTCGAGTCACTTGATCCAAGGCATTTCTATCAGGTTCTGATCTTTGCACCGGGTTGTCAGCAACTATCCGTCAAGAATATTGATCCGTCCGCCAGGGTATTGAGTTTGCGTCTCCTGCCAGCCGTTCCGACGAACGCGCCGCCGGGAACTGTCGTGCGGGGCCGGGTGAAGGATGCAGGCGGAAATCCTGTGCCCGGCGCACTAATCAGAATTCTGGGCGTGACCCGCGAAGGGCAGATGCATTGGCCAGCTTACGGAATTGATCTCTACGCGGTTTCGGATGATGCCGGGTTGTTCGTCGTCTGCGGCGAGACCCCTTTCACGGCTACCGAGGGAGTTGTGGAAGCGGCCGGGTTTTCAAAAACGCTTTTTGAACGCTGGGAAACAGACGGCACCGTCCATGAGTTGCCGCTCATTGGAGGCGCTGCTTTCAAAGGGAGGCTGGTACAGGCTGGCAAACCCGTGGTAAATGCGGAAATCCTTATTCAAAACTTTGGTCGTGAATCCGGCTCCTCCGAATGGCACTACTTCGCTCGCACCGACAGCGAGGGTCGCTTTGCCTTCGTACATCTGCCGCCCAACCGAAGTTTCTCCTTGTATGCAACCATGGAATCGCTGGCGGGCCGTGGGGCGGTGTCCCGACATCAAGGACAAGTCCACGCTGACGGATCGACCAACGATTCTGGCGATTTGGACTTGGCCCGGGCATTCACGATTACTGGGCGGATTCATTTGTCCGATGGGAAGCCGATTCCAGCAAATTCACTACTTCGGCTTACCCGAACCACTATGGCGGGTGTGTTGGACAGTTTGTCGGTAACACCGGACGAAGACGGATCATTCCATTTTACTGGCGTTCCAGCAGAGCCAGTCACGATCTATTTAAGGATTCCCGGTTATCAACTGACGCCGAACGACGCGTTGTTAAAATCCGGCAGTGCCACCAATCTAACGGTTGTCAGCGACATCACAGGTCTGGTGATTGAAATGAAGCCAATTGCCAGAAAGTAATTCGCTCGTTTCCGAAAGCGGTGCTAAAGCCATCGCACTCCAAACGCTGGCGGCGTCCTCGAACTTCGCGCAGCGTCTGGACTGCGGCGCGTTCACCGCTGCTTTTCCCTGGAGCGCGGGTCTGTGACCCGCAGCAGTTTCGCCAAACTAGCACTGTTGGAGTTACCAGAATCGCTTGATCAATCGGGGTGCTGCGGCTCACAGAGCCGCGCTCCGACAGAATCCCAACGGAATTCCATCACTCAGTTCACGTCGTTTCACCGTTTGAATCGAGACCAGCGCCCGAACTTTTCCACGACTCATCACATCGCACGTTGAAGCGACCTCAAGATCGCGCGCCGGTGGAATCCCGTTGGGATTTATTTCTGCGTCTCCGCATCTCGGCGGTTTGTCGGTGCGGTGGCGTGGTCGCTGATTCACTCACCGCTCTCATTTGGCACTTCGGCGGAAAATGTTTTGCTTCGGCCCCTGTGGGGAGAAGACCCCATAGGCAGCGCGCTGCCGGACGCTAAACTTACCGGGTATGAATCTATTACTACTCGTGGTGGTTTTACTTCTCTTGTTTGGCGGCGGTGGGTTTTACATCGGTGGCCCTGTCATCGGCGGCAGCGGACTCGGGCTGGTGCTGCTGATCTGTCTGGTCGTCTATTTCATGGGCGGATTCCGTGGCTCAAAAAGCTGAGAGTTGGAGGGAGCTCTTGCGGTCAGCCTTGGTGCGCAAGGCCGCCACACTCCAACCCTGGCGTGCTGGCCCGACGTCCTCGAACTTCGCGCAAAGTCTGGACTGCGGTGTGCAACGCACTATTTGTGGATTCACGGAGCGCCGAACATCGCTCGGCGCGGGTTCCCAATTCGATCCACCGGTCGAGCAATGCTTGGCGCTCCACGGCGCGGCTGGCTTACTTGGGTTTGACGGCGAGCTCTAGGATTCGGCCGGGCAGGGCGTACGAGCCGGTGCTGTTGGTGGGCCGCGAATACTCGAGAATGAACACTTTGCCTTGGCCGCTCACATGGACATCAATCGGGCGGCCGAGCGGCGCGAGAAAGGTGTGAACCTCGGCTTCGTATTTTCCCTCGGCGTTTCGGCGGAGCCTGGCTTGCAGGATGTCAAAACCAGAGTTCTCCTTCACCGAGCGGATGAAATTTCCAAACCGGGTCAGAAGAAATGTGCCCCGGTAGCTTTCCGGAAAATCATCACCCAGGTACGCGATGCCTCCGGGACAGGAGTGCGGGTCGAAGGAGTAGATCGGTTTGCCATTGAAGCCCCCGTCGGGTCCGATATTGGGAATGGGCAGGGTGAATTCCAATCCCGCCGGCGGGTCCGGCGTGTGAGGGTAGGCTTTTTTCTTCCAATTGGAGAAGGTGTACGGAAAGCCGTAATGCTTGCCGCGTTCGATCAAGTTGAGTTCTTCTTCGGGATCGGCGTCGGGTCCGTTTTCGGTGGCAATCATTTCGCCTTTATCATTCCAACAGAACCCATAGGCATTGCGAATGCCGCGTGCAAAAATCTCGAGGGGCGGATTCTCCACCTTCGGATCGAGCCGCCAGATGCACGCGGTGATGGGAGTTTCCCCGCCGCCATACCAGGTTGGGTCGGTGCCGGTCTGCCCGGCATCGGTGCGGGCGCCATTTCCGACGTAGAGAAAACCGTCCGGTCCAAAGGCGATCTCCTCGGTGGCATGAATGTAGGCGGGGCTGCCGGGATAATTGGTCCAAAACCACGGCTTGGGAGCCACCGGGTCGCCGTCGGCAAAGGCCGTCGTGCGGTAAATCGTTACATGATTCTGCACAGGAGGTGTGGTCATGCCCTGCTGGTTGCCGGCGATGTAGAGTCGCTTTTGTTTGTCCATCGTCATGCCTACGGTGTTGAAGGTCAGACCGCCGACTTCCTTGCCACGGGTGACCAAATAGGATTTCGCCCAAAGCAATTGCCGTGTTTGGCCCGTGGCGGTTTCCACGCAAAAGACATCGCCATCCGCCGTTAAGACGTAAAGCACCCGCCCCTCGCCGTCGCTGGTCAGGCGGACGCCGCATTGCGGCAGGCGCACCACTTCGCGCAAGGTGAATTCTTTCGGCGGACTGGGCAGGGGTGGATAAGGGCTGGCCTGTTGTAATTTCTCAAACGTCGGAAAGGCGCTGCGAGCCCGGACGGCTTTAACGTCGGCGGCCGAAATCGCTCCGCCGACGTTGTCCCAGTTGTTGAGCACATAAGTAAGAACGTCCGCGACTTCTTCGTCGTTCAGTCCCATCACCGGCATGGCGCCGTTGTATTTTTTCCCGAGCACCACTACTTCGCCGGAAAGCCCTTCGACCACGGCTTTGATCGCCCGCTCCAGATTTCCGGTGAGAAGGTCCGACCTGGCCAGCGGGGGGAAGACTCCGGGAATTCCCTGACCGTTAAACTGGTGACAGACAAAGCAACCACGGACAAACAGTTCCCGGCCCCGTTCCAGGCGCGGCGACAGTTCCGCGGGCGGGATGGGTTGCGCGGTGACGATTGGTTCGACGGCAAAGGCGGCGAGAGTCAGGAACTGAAACAGTGCGGACAATCCAAGCACCACGCTGAGTTTTGGACGGAGCGCGGTGCTGGGAGCCGCAGCCGGCTGGGAGCGAAGAACGCATTTAATTATTCCCAGCGCCAATCGCAGGCGGCGTTGCGGCGGGTTGCAGACCCGCGCTCCAGAAGTGGTTTGGCCAATCATTTCCATTTTTCTTTCAAGAAGTTGACGAAGTTTCCGTGGGTGATGCCATCCACATCCGCTGCGGCGTATCCGCGGGCCGCGAGCAGTCCGGAAATTTTTGATAGATCCGCAATGGTGTTTAAGTCCGTGGGCGTCTGTTCGTAACCAAACGCGCCGTCGAGGTCCGAGCCAATGCCCGCGTGCTGCGAATTGCCGGCAAGCTGGCAAACATGGTCGATATGACCCACAAATTTTTCGAGTGTAAGATTTGCGGATTGCGGCGTGGTTTTGCCGCGCACCCAGCCGGGCACGAGCATCCACGCGTCCAAGGCCGCTCCAATCACCGCGCCGCGCGCAATGAGCGCCTTGATTTGTTCATCGCTGAACTGCCGCATGTGGGGTACGAGCGCGCGACAATTTTGATGGCTGGCCCACAGCGGCCCCTGGAACAGATCGAGCGCCTCCCAGAAACAGTCATCACAGAGGTGCGTCACATCGAGGATGAACCCGAGCCGGTCCATTTCCTTTACCAACTCGCGGCCTTTGGCATTAAAGCCGCCGCTCGCATCCGTGCCGTTCGCATAAACCCCCGGCCCATAATGCGCCGGGCCGATGGCGCTTAATCCTTGTTCCCGAGCCCGGGCCAGATGCTCCAGTGACAAAACGGAATCCGCACCTTCCAGACTGAGCACATAGCCAATGGGTGTTTTCTCCGCCGGTCCCGCTGAATGCCAGAGCGTCAGATGATTTTCCAACGCGGCTACGTTGCGGATTTGCACCAGCTCGCCGGCTTCCTGCATCGCGCGATACCACGCGAGCTGACCTTGAGTTTGCGCCCACGCCTGCGCCGGGGACCGCCAGCCCGCCACGGGGCTGTAGGCGTTATGTTCGACGCGGGCAATGAGCGTTGCGACACAAAGGCCTACGCCGCCCCGCCGCATTTCCGGGAGCGACACCGTGCCGTTGGCGCGATCGGGCTTGTCCGTTTTGCCCTGCTCACTCGCGCGCAACGCCAAGACGGGCCGCGTCAAATCGCGATTCCATTCCTGCGCGTTCATTGCCAGGTCGAGATGGGCGTCGAAGATGAGGGGGCGCGTTTTCATTCAAACGAATTGCGAAAGCAACATCACCAAGCCGAGCGCCACCAGGCCGATGCCGGTTTCGAGCACGGTCCAAGTCTTGAGCGTCTGTGGCACGGTGAGATTGAAACTTTCCTTCACCAGCCAGAAACCACCGTCGTTGACGTGTGAGAGGAACAACGATCCCGCGCCCATTGCCAGCACGAGCAGTTCGCGGTTGAGGCCCGGCGTCTTGGCGGCCACCGGCGCCATGATGGCCGAGGCCATCGTGATCGCAACCGTGGCTGAACCAACGGCGACCCGGATGGCCGCCGCAACCACCCAGCCGAGCAGGAGCGGCGAAATTTTCGCGTGCTCCACAATGTCCGCGATGTCCGCGCCCACGCCGCCGCGTTCCAGCATTTTGCTCAAACCGCCACCCGCGCCGACGATCAATAGAATTGCCGCCGCCGGGCCGACACTATCCTCGAGAAATTTCAGGATTTGCTTTCCGTTAAATCCGCGTGCGTAGCCGAATGAGCAGATGGACAGCAGTACCGCCAACAACATGGCGATGATCGGGCTGCCGATGAAGTTAGCCCATTCATGAAATCGGTTGTCCTTGGGGAGCGCCAAATCGGCGAGCGAAGAAAGCAGCATGAGCAACACGGGCAGCAGGACCGTCAACAACGTGAGCGCGAATCCCGGCGGGTGATGGGCTTGACCTTCCCGGGTGACGCGCTGGCCGAGATGGCCCAGGTCAACCGTCAGTCTTGAGCCCACAAGGGAGCCAAAAAACGGTCCGGCGACAATAGCGGTGGGGATGCCGACGAGTGCTCCGTAGAGTAGAGTTTTGCCAACATCCGCACCGATTTGTTCGATGGCCAGCATCGGCCCAGGATGGGGCGGGAGAAATCCTTGCGAGACGGACAAGCCGGCCACGAGCGGGATGGCAACGCGCAGCAATGGCGTTTTAGTTTCGCGCGCGATGGCGTACACGATGGGCACCAAAAGAACCAATCCGACGCTGAACAACACCGGCACGCCGACCACGAACGCCACGGCCAGCATGGCCCACGGCAACCGCCGTTCGCCCAGCAAACGAATAATGGTGTTCGCGATCACATGCGCGCCGCCAGATTCCGAAAGCATCTTGCCCAGCATCATCCCGAGGCCCACGACGACGCCGAGGAATCCGAGCGTGTTGCCCACCCCTTCCTGGAACGTTTTTGCAATCGCTGGCAGCTTCATACCGGAGTGAAAACCAATGGCGACGGATACCAGCGTCAACCCGAGAAACGGATGCAGCTTGAACTTCGCAATGAGCACGACGAGCGCAAGGATCGCGAACAAGGCGAACAACATGAGGCTGGCTTCGTGGCTCATGGGTTGATGGGTTCAGATGGTCAACCGTCGTTCCCGCGCGGTGATGCGCCAGTGCTCCGTTGCCCGCCCGTCGCAAATGACGGTCGCTTCCGAGTAGAGCGCGACGGTCGGACAGATGTGGCGGGGCACCCCGAAGAGACAATCGCCTACGGCAAACTGTGGCGCCTGCAAGCTCTCGACCACCAGATGTTCTTCGCTGTGCGAAACCGCGGTCGCGTCCGGAAGGTTCAAGAACCGCACTCGCGGCGGGGGATTTTCGGCCGCGATGGCCTTATGGCCGAGATCGAGGCAAAGGCGGTTCGCGCCCGGCTTGCTGACGACCCGGGTCAGCACAACGGCGGCAATAAGAAATTCCAAGTCGGCAAACTTCTCGGCATAGCCGAAGTCCCACAGGACACAAGTGCCTGGACTGCACTCAAAGGCTTCGTTCGCGGCGTGGATCGGAAACGTCGGCGTGCCGCCCGCCACCACCCGGGGCAGAGCCAGCCCCGCAGATAGTAATTCGCGGCGGAATTCATTCACCGAGATGAAGGCAGCGGTCGTGAGTTCTATTCGCTTGGCCAGGTCGGGTTCGTGGATATGACCATCATAAATGTGCAATCCACCGGGGCGGATTCCGGGGGCCGTCGCGATCAACCGATACAAGCGCATTGCTTCGGCGCCCGGTTCAATGCCGGTACGATGCTGGCCGCAATCCAGGTCGAGCAACACTTCCAGCTTGTGTCCGGAATCCAAAAATGTTTTTGAAAGCAATTCGACCGCTGTCGCGTCATCGGCCACGCACGAAAACGCAGTCCCAGGAAATATTTTTACCAGTTTGAGCAGCCGCGCCGCGTTCGGTCCGACCATGGGATACGCAATCAGAATATCGGAGGCGCCCGCGCCGGCCGCCATTTCGGCTTCCACGATGGTAGCGCATTTGAATTTGGTGATGCCTTCCGCCAGTTGCAGGCGCATCACTTCCGCCAGCTTGTGGGTCTTGATGTGTGGTCGCAGTCGGTGCGTGCCGCCGGCCATGTGAATCATACGCCGGATGTTTTCGCGGATGCGTTCCGGGTAGAGCAGCAAAGCGGGCGAGGGGATATATTCCGCGTTTTGAACTGCAAACCAATCACTCATGCAATCTCGAAGATGGCTTCGATTTCAACCGCGATGTTTCCCGGCAAGGAGCCCATGCCGACAGCGCTGCGGGCGCCGACCCCGCCGTCCGGTCCGAATACTCCGGCGAAAAGCTCGCTGCAACCGTTGATGACTTTCGGGTGGTCCAGGAAATCGGGCGTGGCGTTCACCATGCCGAGCACCTTGATCACGCGCTTCACCCGGTTTAGACTGCCAAGTTCGCTCCGCAGGGTGGCGAGGATCGCCAGCCCGACCTGGCGGGCGGCAGCCTTGCCCGCGATGAGGTCAAGGTCAGCGCCAACGCGGCCGGTGATGAGCGAAAGGTCTGGCTTTAACGGCCCGTGTCCGGAGACATAGGCGAGATTGCCGACGATGACGAGGGGCCGGTAAACGGCGACCGGTTTTGGTGCCGGCGGCAGTTCGAGCCGCAGTTCGAGAATTCTGGCTTCAGCGTTCATGAGATTGTTAGAGCGAGCCAAGCATTGCCCAAGGGGGCACCGTTCGTCCAGATTATCGTGCAGTTCCTTTTTGTTACCGGCCAAAGCCATGGCGCGTATCAAGTCCCACCGCCGGCCCAATTGGGCGGCTGCTTCAGGTGATAAAGCATTTCGCCGGCTTTCGGCACAAACAACAGGCCTTCGCTCTCACGATTGATGAAATCTTCTTCCCGGATGATTTTAGGGTCGCGGTAGCCGAGGTTGTTATTCTTACAGGTGGCTTCCGGAATGCCGGTCGCGAGCGTGACCGTGATGCGACATTTTTCGATACTGTTCTCGAACGAGCCGATGCCGCGCACATGTGTGGAATGTGCGAGGACGCCCCATGGATAATGCTTAAACTGATCCCATTGTTTCAGGAAATAATCGCGGCAATGGTAGCCAATCTCTTCGATAATCCGGCCATGCGTCACGGAAATCTCGTGGATGTGCGGGGCGTAGATAATGAGTTCGCCGCCGTCCGCCACAACGGGTTCGAGTTTATACATCCCTTTGCCGGCGACCCAAAGGTCGTCATACATCGGCGGCATTTTGGAGAGGACGGTCTGAAACGGCTTGTCCTTGTAAATGATGTGGACTTGTTTCGAAAGTTCGCTGGCGGCGTCCCACGCCGTTTCCGGGCTGCCGAAGTAGAGTCCGGCCAGGGATTTATCCGGCGCGACCACCATGGCGAAGCAGCGCTTGCTCACGTCGAGCAAGGCGCCTGCGCGGTCCACGACCTTGCGGACGGGGGTCCACTTGTTGCCGATGATCATCGGGTTGGTGACGACGGCGCCAAGCCAGTGAAAGAAATTCAAAATCTTCGGCCCGCCCACGCCGGGAAACAGATACTTGTTGCCGCCAGAAAACCCGACAACTTCGTGTGGGAACACCGGGCCGACGATGATGACCTGATCGTAATGGAACACGAGCCGGTTGATCTCGACCGGTACGTCCAGCGCGAACAAACCTTTGGTGAGTTCACTGACCTCCGCGGCGGTGAGCGTGCCGATTTCCTGGAGCGCGGCGGGATTGTCCCACTCGTGATTGAAGAAGCGGACTTTGCCAAACCGCGCGCGACGGTCCCCGAGGGAGATCTCCAATCGCTCGCAAATTGCGGTTTCACTCATCGGCGGATGTGTGCCGAGGGCGGTGAGGACATCGAGTTCCTTCGTGACGCCGCCGATCTGTGCAAAGATGGTTTTGAAGAGCAAGCCTACCGGTGCCGTGCGCGTGTGGTCGGGGACGATGAGCAGCACGCGTTTATTCCGGTAATCATCGGTGGGCAGTGCCTGTGCGACGAGTTGCACGACTTGTTCTTGGCTGACTTTGCCGCTGGACGATCCGACCTGTGAAATAAGCTTCTGCACGGGAGAAACGTAATTGTGAGCAGGAGCAAAATCCATCCTGGAAAATGCAGTGTTATTGAACAGGGTGAAAATGGTCTTGCCCCGGTTGGGCGGATTGAAAGCATGTGAAAGTGTGAGCTGGAAGCAACGCACATAAAGATCGAAACCAGGGACTCGAACGGGCGCCTCGAAAATTTCCGAACCCGACTTAATTCCATCGCTTCAAATCTTGGTTGGCAATAGCTGCAACTCTGATCGGTGCGGTGCGGAAACAACCACTCGGCACGCCGAAAGGTGGATACCCTCCGTCAGCGGCGTGGGGCGGTTGGAGGCGAAACCGGATTGATTACTCGATCTTGATGCGATGGCCCGCCGCGCGCAAAGCGCCCGCCCCGCCCGGAGGCGACAGCTCCGAAGGCGGTAATCTATTATTGCGTTTAGAATCGGTTTCTGCCCACCCTATGCGCGTCCGAATTGGTGGATGGGGTCGTAGCTCAGTTGGTAGAGCGTCTCGTTCGCAATGAGAAGGTCGCAGGTTCGAATCCTGTCGGCTCCACCATTCTCCTCATCAGCTAATCCAGGAAACAGTGCGTGGATCAGAACGTGCCCTCGAAAATGGCCGCCCGTGCTGGCACTTTCTGGGCCGGTATTTGAAAACACCGCCCACCGTGTTTTACATCGCTTCAGACCTGAAACAACCAGCTACGCTCAAACCGGAAAGCAACAATGGCTAATCCGATTTGATGTCATCGAAGCGGGCTGCGGTGAAGTCCAATTGGTAGATCATGCCTTCGTAGCCCACCGCGTAGATGTGGCCCGCTTCATCGGTGCCAAAAGAGACGAGCCCTTGGGGAATGCTGCCGATCTGTCGAACGGTTTTCAGCGTGCCGTTTTCCTGGGTCAGACCAAAGATGCGTTTGGAAGTGTAGTCACCACACAGGTACACGCCGTAGAAGGAGGATTGTTTGTCGCCGCGATAGACGCAGCCGCCCGTGACTGAGTTGCCGTATTTCCGTTTGTAGGCGAAGACCGGAGGCGTGAAATATCGGCCATCCTTTCGATACTGGTTGGAGAAAGGCTCAAACCCCTCATACACATTCCAGCCGTAGTTCTCGCCACGGTGCACGAGGTCCACCTCTTCCACCCGATCCTGCCCGACATCCGCCAACCAGAGATCGCCGGTGACGCGATCAAAGCTGAAGCGCCACGGGTTGCGGAACCCGTAGGCCCAGATTTCCGGTCGCGCGTCCGCCCGAGCGCGGAACGGATTGTCGGCGGGAATCGCGTAGGCCAGGTCACCTTCGGTGCGGTCAACATCAATGCGCATCAATTTGCCCAGCAACAATTGCAGGTTCTGGGCGTGCCCGTTGGGATCGTTGTGCGGCCCGGTGTCGCCCATGACAATGTAGAGGAAACCATCTGGCCCAAATTGCAGACAGCCACCGCTGTGGTCCTCGGCTACGCTCACGATCTTCAATATCCGGCGCGCGGGTTGCCCAGAGTCGCCCTTGAAGTCCGCCGCGAATGTTTTCTCGACGATGATCGTAGCAACCTTGCCTTCCTCGAACACTTGATACTTGAGGTAATACTTCCGGTTCGTGCGAAACTTCGGATGGAAAGCCAAGTCGAGCAGACCGTTCGGTCCGCGCTCGTAGAACACTTCGCCCGTGAGATCAGCGAACACGGTTTTTTCCTCGCTGGCGGCGGTCTTCTCCATCCTCCAGATCATCCCCTTTTGATGCAGGACCAGGAAAACATTGCTCAAACCGGGGACTTGATGGAACGCGGTCAGTCCCGTCTGCACCTTCCCCTGCGGCAGCCTGAGTGGCTCCGAGAAAAATGGCCGGACGGTCACGGGTTTTACGAGTTGGGGAATGACACCGGGCATGCCGTGGTTACTGACGAGCGCGGACTCCGGCTGCTGCAACGTGGTCAGATACTCTGTAAGATCCGTGAATTCCTGAAGCGACAGGCCGGCCTGCAAACCTTCCGGCATGAGCGAAACCGTGCTGCCCCGCTGCTCCTTAACGTCGGTGGTGGCTATGAACACCAGTTTGCCATCCGCACCCATCAGTTGCACGCCGGCGGCTGTCGCCTGTTTGAGGATGCCTTGGTATTCCACCCCGGCTTTTGTTTCCACGATGACCGTACCATAGCCTGGGGAAATCACCGCCGAAGGCATCAGCACCGCATCCACGAGATCGCGGCGTCCAAACTTGTCGCCCACCGCAAACAAATCCGGCCCCGCTTTGCTGGCGCGGCCATCCACGGAATGGCATTTGGCGCAGGCGAGTTTCTGCTCATCTGCGAACAGCTTGGCTCCGCGCGCGACATCGCCCTCGTGCGTCAGCGCATACTTGCGGAATTCATCCAAGCCCGGACTCCGGGTGGGAGCTTGAGCAGCACTTGGAAGTTCGGCCCTCCAGACAAAAGCAAGTGCCAGCGGGAAAGTGAGGAAACGTTGAGTCAAGGTTTTCAATTGAAAGTAATGGTGAAGATTTTCTTCAATCGGGGTCAAGCGCTTAACTGATCCGGATATTCGACATCACAAGGATGAAGGCGATTTTCGAATCGCTTTGGATGGGTAAGTTAACCGGCAAACCTGCGTTCCTTACAATCGCGGATTGCGAGTCGGAGGCGCGTCGCACACTGACTGGAAATGTTCCGTGAACCCGCACCCCTGTTCTTGGCTGGGGCAGCAATCTCTCCATTCATGGTTGATACCGGATGTTTCATTTGGCCGTTTGCGGTTTGACTGATTCCGTTGGTCGCGTCACCTGCAGGGTCACCACCGCACTGCTGCAACCCCACGAATATCGCCGCCTCTCCGGCGTCGGTTGCGGCCACCGGCACCAGGAAAGGTTGTCCGACGCGCGGCGGGCTTGCCACGCGGCTTCCGCGTTTTTCTGCAACCACGGCTCGAAGGCGACCTGCTCACCCTGATCTTTCATGAACCGCGCAATCCACCGCCGCCGGTACGACCGATCCAGGGGAAAGCAACGTCAGAAACTCCGGTTGCGATTTGCTTTGGCCGCGCAGGTTCTACTGACCACAGCATATCCTCCCCGTTCAATATGCTGGTAGGTTTTTCAGCAGCCTGCTCGAAGATGAGCGCTGCGAGAAAGGAAAGGACTAAACGGCTCACGGCGCGAAAATGCGCAC